>JAFSGO010000025.1 GCA_017440765.1 Clostridia bacterium | reverse complement strand
GTGGCACCAAGGGAAGCCAAAATCTCCAATGCCGTCGCAACGTCAGCAATGTTCGGAATATTCTCAATACGGCATACACCGTTTGCCAAAACGGTGGCCGGTAAAATGGCTACAACGGCGTTTTTTGCACCGCTGATATCAACGGTTCCGGTCAACGGATGACCGCCGCGGATAACGTACTTATCCAAGAAACCCACTCCCTCGAATACAGTTAATTGGGGGATATGCCGAAAATCCAAAAGGATGAAACAATCAAAGCATGTGAGTATAGACACCCACATGCTCCAGTATACCATACTTTTCGTAAAAATCAAATATTTTCTAAAAAAATCTTAAGGTTTTTGATTTTTATACCATATATAGTATGGCGATATTTTGATTGCTTAGACATGAAATGTTTTTCCACGTCAAAAAAATTTTTTAAAAACCGAGGGATTCCCCCACCAAAACGACATGTATACGGTTCGCAACTCGCTGTCGACCGCTTATCAAATATTGCGCACAAATGCGTGCCGGTGACTGGCAGCCATCTGTGTACCGATCACTGTCTGCCGCCATACAAACACCCGTGACAGCACAAGGCGTTTGACAGTTAAGGCGCTTCGCGTTAAGCGGAGCCGCTACTGTTTTAACACGACGAACAGCCGCCGGAAGATCCTCAACAATTTTGTTGCAACCGACAACCATTACCACCGTCGTCGGACCAAATGCAATCGGTGAAATGCGGTTAGCGCGTCCGTCTACGTTGTATAATGTTCCGTCGTGCGTGACAGCATTTGAGGAGGAGAAAAACACATCCGCTGTTAAACTTTTGGCAAAGATCGCATCAAGTTGCTCTGAAGTTAAGCCATCCTGATAGCGATCAAAAAAATGATAGTCACCGCTGCGCAATAGGTCAATGACACCGGTCTCAAACAACGTCATTGAACCGCCAACCGCTACCGTATCGCCGGTATGCAACAACGTTTTGACTAACGGAACAACATCTTTTTTGCTTTCAACGCAGTAAGCCACCATATTGTTTTTACGCAAAGCAGCCGCGATCGGCTCTAATTCAGCGAGTGACATTCTCATATTATTCAATCACCTGTTCTTGCTCTAATTTGGTAATCAGATCAATACGACGCTGATGGCGACCGCCTTCAAACGGCGTCGACAAGAAGGTCTTAACAATACATTTAGCAAGCTCCGGCCCAATGATACGAGCCCCCATTGCTAACATGTTGGCATCGTTGTGTTGACGAGTAAGCTGCGCAGACAGCGGATCGTTACACAAAGCGCAACGAATACCGTGCACTTTATTGGCAGCGATGCTGATGCCAATACCCGTGCCGCAGATGACGATTCCTTTTTCGCAAGAACCATCCGCTACCGCTTTGGCGGCTCTGGCGGCAAAGATGGGATAGTCACAACTGTCCGTGGTGTCCGTACCGAAATCGCGGTACTCTTCCCCCATTTCTATCAGCATCGCTTCTATCTCGCGTTTCAATTCAACAGCGGCGTGGTCACACGCGATGGCAATCATAACAATTTCCTCCTTAAAACGGAAAGGGCGACACTTCGATTTGAAGTGTTGCCCGTTTTGTTTTCCGTAAATTATTCAGCGGTTTCCTCAACGACTTCAGGAGCAACTTCTTCGGTTACTTCCTCGGCGGCTTCGGGAGCAGTTTCCTCAACAGCGGGAGCATCCTCCAAAAGTGCACGAATGGACAAGCTGATGCGCTTGCTATCCATATCAACAGCCGTGATCTTTACCTGAACCTCTTCGCCAACTTTTAAAGCATCCTGCGGTTTGTCGATGCGGCGGTTTGCAATCTGCGAAATGTGGATCAAACCGTCAACGCCGGGAAGGATCTGTGCAAAAGCGCCAAAGGTAGTCATACCAACGATCGTGGCAGACACAACGTCGCCCACTGCATACTGCGCCTTGAAGAGTTCGAACGGATTATCCTCCGCACGGCGATAACCCAGCGAAATCTTGTGTTTCTCGGCATCCAAATCACGGATATACACTTCCACGGTATCACCGATGGAAACGACCTCTGAGGGATGCTTAATATGTTTCCAAGAAAGTTCGGACACATGGATCATGCCGTCCACGCCACCGAGATCCACAAATGCACCGTAGCTGGTCATTGATTTGACAACGCCGGTATATTTCTGACCGACTTCTGCTTGTGCAAAGAACGCCTCTTCCTTCTCGCGGCGTTCCTCGCGTGCAACGTCACGGATGGAACCGACCGCACGGCGGCGCTGGGTGTTGATCTCTAAGATCTTGAAACGAACGGTCTGCTTAAGTAACGGACTTAAATCCTCCATACGGCTGACAGAAGCGCGGGACGCGGGAACAAACACTTTTACGCCGTGTGACGCAACTAACACGCCGCCTTTAATGACATCCGTAACGACGCCCTCAAGGATCTCGCCGCTTTCGCCTGCAGCCACAATGGTGTCCCAGCCCTTTTTGGCATCGACACGTTTTTTGGAAAGCATGATCGTGCCTTCCTGGTCGTTGGTACGCATGATGAGAAGTTCAAGCTCATCGCCGACTTTAACCAGCTCGGAAGGATCCGTGCCTTCTGCGGAAAGCTCTTCAGTAGGAATGTAACCGGTCTGTTTGCGGCCGATAACTTCTACCTGTACCTCGTTGGGAGCGATTCCCACGACGATACCGTGCACTCTTTCATTTGTAGTTAAACTTTGAAGAGATGCTTCAAGCGCCTCCTCAAAACTCATTTCGTCAAAGGACTTGACAGGTTCGGCGGCAACGGCCACCTCATTTTCTTGGACTTCGCTGTTGTTGACGATCTCGGACATGGTTGAAAGTACCTCCTTAATTATATCGGAAGGCGTTGAAGCTCCGGCGGTCAAACCGATGACCTTCGCACCTGCGAACGGTTCCGCCGTCAACTCTTCTGCCTTTTCGATCAAAAGCGTTTGGCAATAGGGCCGGCATACTTCTCGCAATTTTGCGGTATTGGAACTTTGTCGCCCACCGACAATCACCATCACATCGCTTTGCTGTGATAGGGCTATCGCTTCCTCTTGTCTTTTCGCGGTAGCACTGCATATTGTATCAAAGATTATGAGATTTGTATAGTGTTTTTTTGCAATTTTAGAACACTTTTTCCAAGTATTCATATGAAAAGTGGTCTGTGCGACTAAAATGACGGGTGCATTTCGGTCCGGAATTCCACTTTTTTCCAATTTTAGCAGTTCATCTTCAGACGAAAACACATACGAGGACGTATGACAATGCCCTCGAATACCGATCACCTCGGGGTGTCCCTCATCCCCTGCAATCAAAACAGCAGCACCGTTTGCCGACTGTTCGGAAACAATGCGATGAATTTTGGCAACGAACGGGCAGGTGGCATCGTGACAGGTTAGTCCCAGGTGTTCCACGGTATCATACACGTCTTTTGGAACGCCGTGTGAGCGAATCACCAACGTCGCGCCATCCGTGGTTTCTTCAGGGGTGTTAACAATGACAACGCCGCGTTTCGTCAGTGTGTCGACCATTTGCGGATTGTGAATGATCGGTCCGAGCGTACAAACGGTCTTTCCCTCATCTAACAATGAATACACTGCGTCTACCGCACGTTTCACACCGAAGCAGAAGCCCGCGGATTTGGCAACCAATATGTTCTTATCCATTCGTTTCAATCAACTCCCCGATCGTTTTCATGATCAGGCGCGTGGCATAACGGATATCCGGACGCTCCGGATCTGTTAAATGCAATTCTTCGGGTAACAGCGGTTTGCCGTATACAACCGTCACCCGTTGAAATAAGCGCACCCGCTGACCGCGTGTGACAACCGCCGCCGGCAGAACGGAAGCGCCCGTCTGTGCAACAATCAGCGCGGCACCTGATTTCGGGCGCAATAAATTACCGTCTTTCGAGCGCGTTCCTTCCGGGAAAATACCCATCAATTTTCGCTCGTTAACCAACTGCTTGGCAGTATCGATCGCACTCGTGTCACCGGTACCGCGACGTACGGGAAAGGCACCGAGCTGTTTTCCGAGAAACCAGGTAAACAATCGGTTGGCAAACAACTCTGCTTTCGCCATGAAATACACGTGGCGCTTGGGGTTTGCGACAATCAAAAAAATCGGATCCCAGTTGGAGATATGATTACAGCACAGCACAAGCGGCACATCCTCAGAAGGAATATTCTCCCTACCGACGACACGCACTCGCATAAAAAGCCGAATAACAGGCCCTAAAACATGAATTAAAGCGCGTCCGAGCCACATATCCCTCTCATCCCTTCACCGTCTTTTGTACCAGCGTTTTCAGCATAGCAATGGATTGTTCTAAAGTATTGCCACTGGTATCGACCATAACGGCATCCTCTGCCGGCTTTAAAGGAGCAGCGGCACGGTGGGAATCGTTATAATCGCGTTCTTTCATATCTGCTAAGACGTCTTCATAGGTGACGTCCATCCCCTTTTCGCGCAATTCCAAAAAGCGACGTTGTGCGCGATCCTCTGCCGAGGCAGTCAAAAAGATTTTAACCGTTGCGAAAGGCAGCACAACCGTGCCGATATCACGGCCATCCATGATCACGTTGTTTTGCCGCGCCGTATCTTGTTGCAGCCGGAACAAGAATTGACGGACAGGCGGCATAGCTGAGGTCGTTGATGCCGCCATGGACACCTCGGGTGTGCGAATGTATGCGCTGACGTCTTCACCGTTTAAGAAAACTTGTTGTTCACCGTTTGCATATCCCATGGAAACGGTGATATCCGGCAACAGTGCTTCGACAGCCGCCGCATCTTTAGGATCGATGCCACGCTGAAGCACCGCATAGCCGACGGTGCGGTACAGAGCGCCGGTGTCCACGTAGATATATCCTAGTTCCTTGGCTAAAAAGCGGGCAATGGTGCTCTTACCGGCACCGGAAGGCCCGTCAATGGCAATACTGATCGGTTTGTTCATTTTCCCCTACCCCTTTACACGTTGTTACCGGCGGCATAGCCGGTAGAAAAAGCTATTTGTAAATTAAAGCCACCGGTATAGGCATCCACATCTAACACCTCACCGGCGAAATATAAACCGCTGACAAGTTTTGATTCCATTGTTTTGGCATTGATCTCGCGTGTGTTAACGCCGCCTACAGTCACGACTGCCTCTTCAAACGGACGAAGACCGGATACGGTCAACGGAATATGTTTAAGTATTTGAGCGATACGCGCACGCTCCGCACGGGATACCGAATGACATTTAGTTTCCCCTGCCGTATTACTTAAGCGTAAGATAACCGGCACCATCGAGCGGGGCATCAGCGCCGCAAGCGTGTTGCCGAGACAAGCATTGGCATTTTCTTCAAATTCACGTACCAAGCGAGCATCCAACTGTTCCAAAGTCAAAGCGGGTTTCATATCTAAGGAAAGCGTATATCGCCCTTCGGTGACGTCCTTTAAATGTGCACTTGCACTGAGAATGATCGGTCCGGAGACACCGAAATGCGTAAAGAGCATCTCGCCAAAATCGGTATACACGGTTTTCCCCGTTTGCGTATCCCGTACCGTCAACGCGCAGTTTTTGAGTGACAATCCTTGCAACTCTGCGCACCAGTCTTCTGCTATATTTAAGGCGACTAAGGACGGACGCGGCGGGATCACGGTATGGCCGGCTTGTTTTGCGAGCGTGTACCCGTCACCTGTCGAACCGGTTCCGGGATATGAACAACCACCTGTACAGACGATGACTGCGTATGCCTCCAGCTTTTCCCCCGTTTCGAGTTTTACGCCGCAGCAAACGTTATCCTCCAACAAAAGCTGTGTAACCCGACCGGTTTTAAAACGGCATCCTTGTCGGCGTGCAAAATTCACTAAGGCATCTACAATATCCACCGCTTTATCCGAAACCGGATAAACGCGATTACCGCGTTCGGTTTTGAGCGGTACTCCTTGTTCTTCAAAGAAAGCCATTGTATCTTGCGGCGTAAAGGCGGAGAAGGCACTGTATAAAAAGCGACCGTTCCCCGGTGTGTTGGAAACACAATCCTGCACCGAAGAGGCATTGGTGACGTTACAACGACCCTTTCCCGTGATCATCACCTTGCGAGCCATACGCGTATTGCGTTCAATAACGGTGACACGGTAACCGCGCCGTGCAGCCATACCGGCGGCGAGCAAACCCGAAGCACCGCCTCCGACAACAATGACCTCCATCACGGTGTATCCTCCTGCGCCCTGTCTTGTCCGAGCGGCTGATAGATCTGGTAGGTCTCCCACAGTTCTTCCAGTTCGGTCAAGCGTTCGCGGTTGTCATCCGCACGTTTAAGCGAAATCGCCACTAATAACGCGTTAATAAGACTCAGCGGGGCCGCCAAGGAATCCACGACGGTCGGCAGATCACTGTGAGCAAGCAGCAAACTGGAACTGAGTTCCGCAACCGGTGACAAAATGCTGTCGGTGACGGCAATCACCTTTGCACCGCGCGAATGAGCAAAGTGCGCCGCTTTCACAGAACGTGCAGAATACCTCGGAAAGCTGACAACCAACAAGGCATCCTGTTCTCCGATGGAATACAGTTCCTCTAACACTTCTGTAACGTTTGAAGTGTTGATCAGTCGAATATCCGGTAACAACAGTTTTAGGTAAAACGCGGCGAACTGAGCAAGTGCGCTGCAACTGCCGGCACCAAACACATACACGTGGCGTGCATTGACCAACGCTTCCACCGCTTCGTTAAACACCTCGTTCGGCATTTCCTCCAACGTTTGGCGAATGTTAGCCATGTCGTACGACATGACACTTTCAAGGACCTCGTCATCCCGCATACGTGACCGTGACACTTCCACACGCTGTACACTCGTCAGTTTACTGCGAATGAGTTTTTGCACCGCTTTTTGAAGCTGCGGATAACCGGAAAAGCCGAGTTCGGTGGCAAAACGTACCACCGTCGATTCACTCACCCCGACCGTTTCGCCCAAGCGATAGGCAGTCATAAATGCCGCTTCGTCGTAATGTTCCAAAATGTATGAACCAATGCGGCGCTGTCCCTTGGAAAAGCCCGACATCTCATTCGTAATATGTGCGATCAGGTCCATACTCATCGACATTCACTCCTCTCAACACACCTATTCTAATGCTTTCATTATAAAAATGCAAGACGAATCATCAAACTTGCAAAATCAATGTTGAAACAATCGGTGAATTATCGGTTGGAAACGTGAAAAGTATAATGGCAAGAAGCGTGTGAGGCCAATATCGTATATGACAAAAATAACGTTACCTGCTAACAAGAAAAGAAGCAGAAATCCATAGAGCGGGAATGCGACCCCCTCGATGCGAAAGGAATCTAATGAGAATCCGAGCTGCGAAAGCACCGTATATCCGCCGATAGTCGCTGCATTGAAGATCAACAGTTTTAACAACCACTCCCAAATGCGGCTTTTAATGGATTCCAACGCGGCTTTAACGATCGGGTAATAACCGAAGAACACGATAAAGAGTGTTTTGGCCTCCACATCGGGCACGATAAGTAAGGCAACCAATGATACGGCTGCATAGGCGCACAGCGCCCATTTCTTTCCGCACTCAATCACAAGCGGAATCAGAAACGCTCCCGCGAGCGGCGGGAGCGCATAAGTGGCAAACGGGAAGATCGTCAGCAATAATACTAAGACGGCGACGGCGCTGAAAATACCGCCGAGCGCGATACGTGATGTGCGTTTCAAAGGATCACCCCTCAGCAGCAGCGGATAAGATCGCCACCCATACATTCACAACAACAATCGGCACAGATCAGCCCGTTACACACGTCACAAGCACTACAGCCGCCTTGTGACATCGGTGATACACGATAGCCACCGGTGCGACGTTGCATTTCCAATCGGCCCATCGCCTGCTGATATTCGGCATTGGTGGGATCCATACGAGTCGCTGTGGAAATATGGGAATACGCTTCTTCCAGCCATCCCTTTTTATATAGTACGCTTCCCTTGAGAAAATACCATTCCGCATCACGTGACGGTGCAGGAATGCCGTCGAGCAGCGCCTCGGCATCAATGGTGCGGCCGGTGCGGATCAAATTGCGGATATCGGCATAGCGGGACGACCCACCGGTTTGATGTCCGGACTGTCCGTTTGCCGAGCCGCCTTGACGACGCATACGGATGATGGCGTCGTACGCCTCGTTGATCTCTTGCATTTTTTCCTCCGCCAGATCGGACAGCGGGTTATTGTTATAATTATCGGGATGATATTTTTTGGCAAGTTCGCGGTACGCTGCTTTTACTTCATCATCGGTTGCAGTTGGCTGGATCCCCAGCACTTCATACGGATTTTGCATCGTTCAAACCTCCTGATCGGTGAGACGGTTTTTTCTTCCGTTCACCCGATAACACTTGTTTTTGCATACCGGGGATTCCCCATTCCAGTACGTTACGAAGAATACCGTCGAAACGGTGAACATTCAATAGTTCGTATGCGGCTTTACATTCGGCAACGGAAGCATTGAGCAACCATTCTGCTGATTGGCGTGCCGATCGGATCTTTTCATTATTAACCGTTTCCACTCCTTGGGATAACGCAATTGGATTATACGATCCGTTCTTTAAATCATCCTCAAGGTCATCTGCCGCGTCCATGAAATAGACTACACGACCAAGGCAATAGCCGAAACGGGACAATATACGCTTTTGTTTTTCGTTATTTGAAGCTTCACAGCAGAGAGCACTTAGCATCTGTGCCGTAGGTTCCGCTGCCAGATCCACCGACGTGGTTTTCTTTTTCTCCAACTCGCGCTGACAAAGCATCTCTTGTTCAATTAATTGGTTGAGTTCCGGTAAACGCCGTGCCGCTCGTCGGCGGTTACGGCGCATAATCGGCAATAACAGTTTTGCTGTTAATCGTTTAAAAAAACGGTCATCTGCGATGGTGTCTTTCGTCTTATGATACGCCAGTAGCATGGCGGCATCGGCGCAAAAGTCCAGTGCCGCATTATGGTTACAACACGTGCGTTTCTTTAGTGGATTATAGGGGCATCTGCCCTTCTTAAAACCGGTACACTCTTCAGTAAGTGCCATATGCAAAACAGCCAAAAAGGTCATATCGTAGCTGAGCGTCATCTGCGCTGTAAAGCCGTAGCGCTTGCCAAGCGTTTTGCATAATGAACAGTAAATGCCACGATATTGTTCAAATTCGCCCATCTTAAGTTCGGGTTGATATACCTTCACGTAGCCAAACATAGTGTTTCCTATTCACCTCAATATCATGATACAACAGTTTGTCTTTTCAATAATGAAAGATTTGTAAATATTCCACGTCGTGATGTCTGTATATTATTTATCAAATTCGGCGATACTATGTTCGCGCATTACTGTGCGTGCTAAATGAAAGCAGCGTTCCAAGGAGGGAAACAGGATGATAGACAGAATCGCATTATTGCTGACGGTCATCGGCGCCCTGAACTGGGGAAGCATCGGTTTGTTCCAATTTGATATCGTCGCATGGATCTGCGGCGGTCAGGACGGCCCTATCAGCCGTGTAATCTACACACTGGTCGGCTTGGCAGGGTTGTGGTGCATTTCGTTGTTTTTCCGCAAGCGTGAACATCTTCTTGATAAAGAGGATGCCTAAAAATCAGGACCGTCGCAAAACGGCGGTCCTGATTTTTTTGTTTATTAGATCAGCGCTTTGGTATCGCGTGCAATTACCAATTCCTCGTTCGTGGGGATAACAAAAGCACGCACGGCAGAATCCGGCGTGGTGATTTCGACTTCCTCGCCGTGTGCCAAATTGGCTTTTGCATCCAGTTTCACGCCCAAGTAAGCAAGCTTTTCCAAAAGCTCAGCGCGCAGAGCATCTTGATTTTCACCGATACCGGCAGTAAAGACAATGGCGTCCAGACCGCCGAGCGCGGCTACATAGCCACCGATATATTTGAGGATCTGATAACTACGCATATCCCACGCTAACTGTGCGCGGCGATTGCCTTGTTCCATAGCGGCAGCAATGTCACGGTCATCACTGGAAACACCGGAAATACCGAGCATACCGGATTTTTTGTTCATCACATCATCCATCTGCGCGGGTGTCAGCCCTTCTTTTTCCATAAGGAACGTAACGGCAGACGGATCAATCATACCACTGCGAGTACCCATCAAAAAGCCGTCCAAGGGAGTAAGGCCCATCGTAGTATCGATTACTTTACCGTCCTTAATAGCCGCCAGCGAGGAACCGTTTCCTAAATGGCAGGTAATAATGCGGGTGCCTTTTCCGTCCGGTTTGCCCAACAATTCACAACAACGCGCCGAAACGAAACGGTGAGAGGTACCGTGAAAACCGTAACGGCGAATGCCGTATTTCTCATAGTACTCATACGGCAACCCCCACAAGTATGCCACTTCGGGCATCGTTTGATGGAACGCCGTATCAAATACCGCAACCTGCGGAATATCTTTTCCAAAAGCAGCCGCTGCCGCCTCCATACCTTTCACTCCCGGCGGGTTGTGAAGCGGGGCGAGCGACGCGTAATCGCGGATAGTTTGGAGAACGTCATCCGTGATACGAACCGAACGGTCGTACTTGGAACCACCCATAACCGCACGATGCCCGATAGCGGTAACATCCGAAAGATTATCGATGACTTTGCCTTCACCGGTGGTCAACGCTTCTTTCACTTGTTCAAAGGCAGCGGTATGATCCGTCATAGCAACGTCTTTTTGGAACACCTTGCCGTTTGCTTTATGAGTAAAACGGCCGTCGATGCCGATGCGCTCGCACAAGCCCTTTGCAACCGTCTGCTCACCGTCCATATCGATCAGCTGATACTTCAGCGATGAACTTCCGGCATTGATAACCAAAATTTTCATACAACTCTATCCCCTTATCTGTATATTGATTTTCTATGGAAAATACGATATACTTAATCATAGTACGAAATCAAAATTTTTTCAACCGATTTTTGCATTTTTTTACCGTGGAGGTGTAATTTATGCGGGTTGCGGGTATCGTAGCCGAATACAATCCCTTTCATAACGGGCACGCGATCCATATCGAAAAAACGCGCGAGCCGAACGGCGGATGTGAAGCTACCCATATCGTTGCGGTAATGAGCGGCAGTTTTGTACAACGCGGCGAGCCGGCGATTATGACAAAATTTGATCGCGCCAAAGCGGCACTCGCCGGCGGTGTGGACCTCGTTATTGAATTGCCGGTACCGTGGTGTCTTTCCTCCGCAGAAGGGTTTGCATCCGGTGCCGTATCGTTGCTTAACGCGCTCGGCTGTGTGGACGTTCTCAGTTTCGGATCGGAAATCGGCAAGATCCAACCGCTTCAAAAAGCCGTCACGGTGATGCAAACACCGCGTTTTGCTTCCTTGCTTAAGTATCATCTTGGCCTTGGCATTTCGTTTGCAGAGGCACAACAAAAATCCTTAGCGGAAATTGCAGGTGCCACAGCATCCTCGGTGTTGGACACACCGAACAATACGCTTGGTATCGAATATATTAAAGCGTTGCAATCATGCGATTCTACTATGGATCTGTTCACTGTTGAACGTCAGGGCTCTTCACACGACAGCATGGCTCCCATCGGTAACACAGCTTCCGCATCGTATTTGCGTACGCTGTTATCCTCCGACCGTTTGCTCAACACCCTGCCGTATATGCCGGCTGGTTGTGCTGCCGTGGTCTCGGACGCTGCTGACAAAGGATTTCTTCCGGCAAGCGCTGCTGCTTTGGACCGCGCCGTTCTTTCATATCTGCGGCGTTTATCTTTGGATGATTTAAAAGCGCTACCGACCATGTCCGAAGGACTTGAAAACCGCGTATATACAGCGATCCGTAAGGCCTCATCCCTTACTGAGTTGGAAGAAAGTATAAAAACAAAGCGATATCCGCTCACACGTATCCGCCGTCTGATTTGGTCAGCATTTTTAGGCATCACCAACGAACACACTGCATCGCCGCCCCCCTATATCCGTGTATTGGCAGCCAACGAACGCGGCAAGGAAATTTTGTCTGCTGCTAAGCCGACCGTTCCTCTTTTATACCGCGCTTCACAGGTGGCGAAATTGGATCCTGCCTGTCAACGTTTATGGGAACTGGAAACGAAAGCGACCGACCTTCATGCACTTGCTTTACCCACACCTGCTCCCTGCGGCACCGATCACACCACCGGCTTAATACGATAACGAAAAACGCCCTGCTCTCGCAGGGCGTTTTTGCTTTTATTGTGAATACAACAAGGTTCCGGGGTACCCGCCCGCAATTTTTAATTGCGCTGGCGGGTCGGGTTCTTATTCTTCGGGTGCCGCTTCTGCTTGTGATACAAACAGATTCATGTTGGAATACGCGGGAATTTCGCGCCCTTCCATGGCGGCGCGGAACTGCGCACCATCCATTTTCTCATGATCAATAAGATACTGAGAGATCAAATGCAATTTATCCTCGTTCTTGGACAAACACGCGGTGGTTTTCTTATACGCATCGGTAACAATGCGATTGATCTCGGTATCGATCTGAGCAGCGATCTGCTCCGAATAGTTGCGGGTATGACCGAAATCACGGCCTAAGAACACCTCGTTGGAATCGGAGGCACCAAACACGACCGGACCTAAGTTTTCACTCATACCGTACTTGGTAACCATCTTACGAGCCGTTTCCGTAGAACGCTCCAGATCGTTGGAAGCGCCGGTGGAAATATCTTTGATGATCAGCTCTTCTGCCACGCGACCGCCAAGCAACACTTGGATGTCCTCGAGCATACGCTTTTTCGTGAGATGCTGATGGTCGTTATCCGGTAAATTCATGGTAAATCCGGCCGCCATACCACGCGGAATAATGGAGATCTGATGCACCGGATCCTGCGTTTCACAGAAATACGATACGATCGCGTGACCTGCCTCGTGATACGCGGTGATGCGTTTATCCCGTTCGGTAATCACGTGACTGCGTTTTTCAGTACCCATGATCACCTTGAGGGTTGCTTCTTCAATCTCTTCCATCGTCAACGAATGACGGCCGCGGCGTGCCGCAAGCAAGGCGGATTCGTTGAGGAGGTTTTCCAGATCCGCACCCGTAAAACCAACCGTTGCTTTGGCAATCACCGCAAGATCCACGTCAGGTCCCAAGGGTTTTCCTTTCGCATGAACGTGCAGGATCGCCTCACGGCCCTTGATATCGGGATAGTTGACAACAATCTGACGATCAAAACGGCCGGGACGCATCAGCGCGGGATCCAAAATATCAGGGCGATTGGTCGCCGCCATCATGATAACACCTTCGTTAGCGCCGAAGCCGTCCATTTCAACGAGCAACTGGTTCAAGGTCTGTTCACGCTCATCGTGACCGCCGCCGAGACCGGCGCCGCGCTGACGACCAACTGCATCAATTTCATCGATAAAGATGATGCAGGGGGAATTCTTCTTGGCTTGTTCAAACAGATCGCGCACACGGGAAGCGCCGACACCAACGTACATTTCCACGAAATCCGAACCGGAGATTGAGAAGAACTGTACACCGGCTTCGCCTGCTACCGCACGGGCAAGCAGGGTTTTTCCGGTACCCGGAGGGCCAACAAGCAATACGCCTTTGGGAACACGCGCACCAAGCTCTTTGAATTTTTTGGGAGAGCGAAGAAAATCAACGATTTCGCGCAGTTCTTCCTTTTCTTCGTCGGCGCCAGCCACATCGTCAAACGTGGTCTTGCGTTTCTCATCGACGGGTTGTTTGACGCGCGCTTTGCCGAAGCCCATCATTTTTCCGCCGCCGTCTATATTGTTAAGCGAACGGCGCATCGAGATCCACATAGCAACAAACAGACCCGCTATCAGCAAGGACGGCAGAAAACTCAACCACGGAAT
>JAFSGO010000193.1 GCA_017440765.1 Clostridia bacterium | reverse complement strand
ATCATCTCCACACACAGACGTTCCATATCCTTGGAGCCGTCGTACAAGGCACCAAGCACGGTTAACGCCGTCGTACCGTCATGCTCGCGTACCGCGCGTGCTAAGCGGAACAAATGCTCACGGCCTGCCATACCCGTCGCTTCCACCACGGTATCCGCCGTGATATCCCGCGAGCGGGACAAGCACTGATCGAGAAGTGACAACGCATCGCGCAAACCGCCGTCGGCAAGGCGTGCGATCAACAGAGCCGCATCGTTTGCTAAGGTGAACTGTTCCTGCTCGGCAACGTAGTGCAGCCGCGAGGCAATATCTGCGGCAGGAATCCTGCCGAAATCGAACCTCTGGCAGCGTGACAAAATGGTGGCAGGCAGTTTGTGCACCTCGGTGGTGGCTAAAATAAAAATAGCATGCTCGGGCGGCTCTTCCAAGGTCTTAAGCAACGCGTTAAACGCACCGGCAGACAGCATGTGCACCTCATCAATAATATACACGCGGTATTTCGCCACTGCAGGTGCAAAGTTGACTTCCTCGCGCAGATCGCGGATGTTATCGACACCGTTGTTCGATGCCGCATCGATCTCTACCACGTCCAGGATGGTACCCGCATCAATGCCGCGGCAATTATCACATTCGTTGCACGGATCACCGTCCTGCGGATGCAAGCAGTTAACAGCTTTGGCAAGAATTTTGGCGCAGGAGGTCTTACCCGTTCCCCGAGAGCCGGTGAACAGATAAGCGTGTGCCAAACGGCCGGAACGCAATTCATTTTTGAGTGCCGTCGTCACAGCCGGTTGCCCGTAAACCTCGGTGAAGGTCTGCGGCCGCCATTTGCGGTATAATACTTGATACATGCTCTCGCCTCCTTTTAAAAGCGCCATGTTCTCTCGGGCATACGGGCCGACAGGTTACCTGCGGCGCACGGAAGAATCCGCTTAATGCTGCTCGGTTCCCCGCCTGACATGGTTCACGGGCCACCGTCGCACAGGACCCATCAGCCCGTATGCCCCAAAGTACACGGCGCTACATGATAGTGTAACATATTTCTTTATAAAAAGCAACCACATTTCTACGGTGTTGTATAGGTTAGACCATCGGTCGCTTTTATCGTCCCATCCCGCCGTACGAACAGCGCTTCGGTGTCGGGAAGCGAGTCGATAAGCTTCCTTGCCCGCTCCTCGCCCATCACAAAGCACGCGGTGGACAGCGCGTCGGCATCCGCCGACTTTGCACACACGATCGTAACCGATGCCAACGTATTCTGCACCGGCATACCGGTGGCAGGATCTAACAGATGATGATAGCGGATACCGTCTTTGTCAAAGCCGCGTTCATAAATTCCCGACGTGACGACCGACATCTCGCTTTCTTCAACGACAGCGCACAGCGAGTCCGTCGCCAGCGGATTCTTAATACCGATTCGAAACGGCTCACCCGCTTTATTGCCGACTGCCACAATATTCCCACCGAGGTCAATCAACGCCGAGCAAACGCCTTTTCTTTTTAATACAGCAGCCACCCGATCGGCAATATATCCTTTGGCGATGCCACCGAGATCAACGGCACCTTGTGTCAGCGTAACAACTTGACCGTCCACCGATAGATTATGGTAACCGACCAACTCTGCCGCCTGTTGTAACGCCGCCGTATCCGGCACGGCTTGTGCAGCAAAATCCCACAATTGAGAAACGGGGCGAACTGTCACGTCCAATGCTCCGCCGGACAGCTCTGCATACCGTAACGCAAGCGTGAGTACCTCCGCCGTTTCTTTGGCAACCGTCACGGCTCGCCCCTCGGCGGTGTTAAGGCGCCAAACGTCACTTTCTTCTCGTGTAACGCTAAGCAAGGATTCCAACCGTTCAATCTCGTCAAAAGCGGCGGAAAG
This sequence comes from Clostridia bacterium, assembly GCA_017440765.1. Taxonomy (GTDB): domain Bacteria; phylum Bacillota; class Clostridia; order Oscillospirales; family Acutalibacteraceae; genus RGIG3009. Next base: position 3,408 of record JAFSGO010000193.1, on the reverse strand, counting down.
CGCGTCTTCGGCATCGGCTTTACCGACGTCGTAGAGGGTGATCGTCACGACCGTATCCAGCGCAAAACCGGTGCGTGACGGCAAGGAGGTCTCAGTAGTACACGCGCACAACGAACATAACAGGCAAACGAGTGCTACGATCGCCGCATACCGTTTCATGTGATCCCTCCTTGCTTTGCTATATACAGTGTAGCATTTCCCACAGGGCGCTGTAAAGAGAAAAGTGTAACAAGTTTGTAACAATGATTGAACAACGACCAACTTTTGGTTATACTCATAACAGATTACGTAGGAAGGAGAGGATAGCTCATGCGCAAAGAATGGCGCCGTCTGTTTTATCACGAGCACGCATTTATGTGCGCTATCCTGTTACTCACCGCGATTCCGATCTTTCCGGAATTCTGTGCTCCCGTATTGGCAATTGCCTCTCTTTTTGCCGCAGGCGCGGATGCCCGCAAACGAAACCGTGATATTCAGATCGGCGCGCTTGGAAAAATCTTGTTAGTGTACCTGATCTATACCGCTATCGGCATTTTCTATTCCGCACATCCGCTCAACAGTCTGTCCACCTTTGCCATGTGGGCGGTCATGTTTTGCGGCTATTTGACCGTCACCACCGTGGTAACCACCCGCCTTCGTCTGCACACGGCTTTGTTTTTGGTAGGTGTGGTTGCCGCGTTTATCGGGGTGGTTTCCTGCGCGCAATATCTGCTGATCACCGTTTTGGACAAAGAGGTATCCAATCAGCTGTGGCTGCCGATCGACGAGTTTTTCTACACCTATTTCCCGATGGACATCGACTTGCACATGGCCGACAACCGTGCGAGCGGCACTTTTAACAATCCCAACATCCTCGGCGAGTATTTGGCAACGGTTTTGCCGCTGATCGGATACTGCGGATTTTCGGAGTTGCGCACCCGTCACTCTCTGCTTTCTCGCTTTTTCCTGTTTATTGCCATTCTCGGTGCGGCGGTTTCGTTTTCGCGCGGCGCGTATATTGCCATGCTTTCCATCCTGCTGATGATCTTCGTTTCCAACTTAAAGAGAATCACGCCGCTTGCGCTGTCTTTAGTCGCCGCTATTTCTTTGATTCCCGAGGCGATCATGAATCGCTTTTTATCCATCGGCAAAGGCGGCAACGATACCGCCATTTCCGAACGTTTTGAGGCATGGGACGTTGCGATTCGCACCATCATCGAGCGTCCACTTTTCGGGCTCGGCCCCGGTGTCAGCAATTTCTGGGAACGACTGCAAAATGCCGGTGTCGGCGCACCTCATTCGCACAACCTTGTGCTGCAGGTGCTGGTCGAGGGCGGTTTTATCGCCTTGTTTATCTTGTGTATGATCGCTATCCGCATGCTGCAAAACAGCTTAGAACTCGCCAACCGCAATCGCCGCGGCAGTGGGCTGGGCAGTGCCCTTGTCATGTTCGTTGTCGCGTTTGTGGTGTACGGCATGGTGGACTATCCGTTCCTCTCACCGAAACTGGTTGGCAACTTTTTGATGATCATTGGTTTTGCAGACGTGATCGCACATATCTATCTGCGACAACCGTTCGTGCCGTTACTTTCCGTACCTGTCACGCTGTGGCAGCGCGTAAGCAAACGCCTGGCAGTGCTAAACCCTAAAAAATTTTCAAAAAGCCCTTGACTTTTCCAAACAAACCCACTATAATCTATTTCGTTGTCCACATCTGCGCTCGTAGCTCAGCTGGATAGAGTGCTTGACTACGAATCAAGAGGTCAGGGGTTCGAGTCCCTTCGGGCGCGCCAAGAAAAACCGCTTAACCAAGCCATTTTCGGCAAGGTCGAGCGGTTTTTTGTTTGTCCTCAACCCCCAACTTGGGGTTTATTTGGGGTTTATTATGTGAAAATATACCCGTTTGCGCCGCATATTTCATCACAAAAGAAACCCGCCCAACCGTTCGGAATCCCCGAATAGCTGAGCGGGTCATTTGTTATTATGCGCGTTTCACAGGATGCAGGATGTCACCGAGCAAATCGGCGGCCCGCTCATCAGCGGATTGGATCGCGTGGGTATAGATATTACTCGTGGTTGTCATATTGCTGTGGCCAAGTCGCTTTGATACGGTACGCAGATCCGCACCGCCCGCGATCAGCAGCGTAGCGTTTGTGTGCCGCAAGCTGTGTAGGTGGATCTTCGGAAGATCGTGCCGGGCAACGAAGTCACCAAACCACTTTGTCAGCGTATCCGGGTAGATCGGCTTGCCGTCCCATTGTATGAACACTTTACCACTATCCACCCATCTATCACCGATCAGCAACCGCGTTTCCAACTGCTCCGCCTTAAGCTTGCGCAACAGATCCATAGCTTCTGCCGGTACCTTTATGACACGCTTCGATGACTGCGTTTTCGTTTCATCGTCGAACACGCCGCGGCTCGGCACGTAGATCGACGAGCGGGAAATATCGATCAGACTGTGCTCAAAATCAATATCCGACCATTCCAGGCCGCACAGCTCCCCACGTCGCATACCGGTATATAGCAACGTCGTCACGATGGCACGATACTTTAACGGCTCATCCTGCAAACAGGTGAGAAGCTGCTGCGCCTGGTTCTCGTCCAGGTATGCCGCTTCCTTGCGTTCGGCTCTCGGCGCTTCCACGCGCCGGCACGGATTCGCAAAGATCACCTGCCACTTGACCGCCTTTTCCAGTATCGAGGATAACACCCGGTGATAATGCAGCACGGTGTTGCCGGACAGCGCACGTGCCCGCTCCACTACCTCAAACAATTCACGCAGCGGAACGTGCAACGCTTCGCAGATCTTCTGTGCCGTGCGGGCGGCAACGTTGTCGCAACGCACCGCCACCGATACCGTATTCACAGATAACCCAGTCACGTCGGCCAACGCCTGGAACGTCAGCCCACGTTCTTTCAAGAGCGGGCGCAGGTTCCGCTTTGCCCGGTATAAATCATCCTGCCGCTCACCGTTCCCCGATAACTCGTTGTAGAACTCCATCAGATGGCGCGGCTGTAACCGATCAAGCGTGATATTGCCAAGCGACGCTTTAATGCGTGTGATCAATATCCGGTACCCGTTCACCGTTTTGGGCCTCAGCTGCTTCTCGGCGTATTCTTCCATCCAGTAATCGATAAACTCCGCAAACCGGATCGAGCCGTCAAGCACCTGCCCGGACATGACACGTTCCTCAAACAACACCGCTTGCCGTTGTAACTCTTTGGCAATCTGCCGCTCCGTCATGTTCGGTGCCGGTGTCCAGATCTTCCGACGTCGGATCTGTTTGCCCGCCATATCATACCCGGCAGACACGATGATCCTGTACGCGTCCCCACGTTTTTCGATTGTCGCCATAATAAAAAATACCCCCTTGGCAAAAAATGATTGCATTTTAAGCCGGAGGTATGCTATACTGTGGGTGGTTT
>JAFSGO010000192.1 GCA_017440765.1 Clostridia bacterium | reverse complement strand
TTGCCGTTGCGGCGCTTCACGATAAATTTATCGGAGGCCTTGTGATGCTTACGGGTCTTGTAACCCAGAGCCGGTTTACCCCAAGGAGTGACCGGGCCGGGACGACCGATGGGCGACTTGCCTTCACCACCACCGTGGGGGTGATCGCAGGGGTTCATGACCGAACCGCGAACGGTCGGGCGCCAGCCCATGTGACGTTTACGACCGGCTTTACCGATCTTGACGTTCTCATGCTCTAAGTTACCGACCTGGCCGATCGTCGCCATGCAGTTCAGCGGGATGTTGCGCATCTCGCCGGAGGGCAGACGAACCATCGCCATGTTGTTCTCTTTACCGACCAACTGAGCCATCACACCGGCGGCACGAGCGAGCTGAGCGCCCTTGCCGGGATACAACTCCACGTTGTGGATGAAGGTACCGGTGGGGATGTTGGCCATCGGCAGTGCGTTACCGGGTTTGATGTCCGCGCCGGTACCGGCGGAGATCACGTCTCCGACCGACAGGCCCTGCGGAGCAACGATGTAACGCTTCTCGCCGTCCTCGTACTGAACGAGCGCGATGTTCGCGCTGCGGTTCGGATCGTATTCCAGCGTCAACACGGTGGCGTTCATATCCAGCTTGTTGCGCTTGAAATCGATGATACGATACTTACGGCGGTTTCCGCCGCCGCGATGGCGGACGGTGATGCGACCGTAACTGTTACGGCCGGCTTTCTTTTCCAGAGGAGCCAAGAGGCTCTTTTCCGGCGCTACCTTGGACAAACCACTGTAATCCAAAACGGACATACCGCGGCGTCCGGGAGTCGTCGGTTTATAAAACTTTGTAGGCATTCCGATTCTCTCTCCTTTTTCTTGGCTTTGCGGGACACGGCCGCTTCTCTGTGATCAGAGGGTGTCCCATACGTTGCCGCGACCTTTGTTATTCGGCGGCGCTCCTTAGAACATACCGTCGAAGAACTCGATGGTCTTGGAGTCGGGCTTCAAGGTAACAACGGCTTTCTTCCAATCGGAAGTGTAGCCCTGGTTACGGCCCATGCGGCGCAGATGGCCTTTCATGCTGATGGTGTTGACCTTGGCAACTTTCACGCCGAAGATCTCTTCCACCGCTTTGGCGATCTCAATTTTGTTCGCGCTGTCAGCAACGCGGAAGGTGTACTTCTTTTTGGGAAGCAACGACACCGCTTTTTCGGTGATGACCGGCGCAAGAATGATATCACGTGCGTTCATTATGCGTATACCTCCTCGATCTGAGCGACGGCATCTTTTACCACGATAAAGGTATCGCAGTTGAGGATGTCGTACACATTCAAAGTGTTGACCTGAGCGGTCTTCACACCGGGGATGTTGCGGGCAGAGAGGATCACGTTGTCATTCTTCTCGGGAAGAACCATCAGGACCTTCTTGCCGGCGTTCAGAGCGCCCAGCATGGTAGCAACCGTCTTGGTTTTGATCTCGTCCATCGACAAGCTGTCGAGAACCAGCATCTCGCCGGCGAGCACCTTAGAGGAGAACGCAGACTTGAGAGCCAAACGGCGAACCTTCTTGGGCAGCACGTAGTTGTAGCTGCGGGGCTTCGGGCCGAGGGCGATACCGCCGTGCGTCCACTGAGGAGCGCGGGTGGAACCCTGACGAGCGTGTCCGGTACCCTTCTGTCTCCACGGCTTCTTGCCGCCGCCGCTGACTTCCGAGCGGGTGAGGGTGGACTGAGTGCCCTGACGCTGATTGGCCAGGTAGTTGACTACGGCGCTGTGCAGGACGGTCGCATTGGGGGTGATGCCGAACACGGCATCGGCCAAATCCATGGTACCGGTCTGCTTACCGGTCATATCAAAAGTAGATACTGTAGCCATTGTCTATTTCCTCCTTCCCTTACGCCTTGACGGAATCGGAGATGAGGATCAGACCGCCGCGGGGGCCGGGAACGGCACCGCAGATCGCGATCAGATTGTTTTCCACATCAACCTTCACGACTTTAAGATTTTGCACGGTTACGCGCTCAGCACCCAGGTGACCGGCGCCCTTCATTCCCTTGTATACACGAGAGGGAGAGGAGCAAGCACCGAGGGAACCGGCGTGACGGGCAACAGGACCCGTACCGTGGCTTTCCTTCAGGCGGCTGTGATTCCAGCGCTTGATGGCGCCGGCATAGCCCTTACCTTTGCTGACGCCCACAACGTCGACCTGATCGCCGGCGCCGAACACGTCTGCCTTGATGATGTCACCCACGTTGTAGGTGTCGCAGTTCTCAAAACGGAACTCGCGCAGCGCCTTTTTGGGCGCCACATCCGCTTTGTCAAAGTGACCCTTCATGGGTTTGTTCACTTTGTTAGCGGAAACTTCGCCGAAGCCGAGCTGAACAGCTGCGTAGCCGTCGTTCTCTTCGGTCTTCTTCTGAACAACAACGCAGGGACCGGCCTCAATGACCGTGACCGCAACGGCGTTGCCCTTCTCGTCGAAGATCTGCGTCATGCCGACCTTCTTACCGATGATGCCTTTTTGCATGTCTTATACCTCCTTGGTTATTGGTTCCCCTCACCGTTTTCACCGTGATCGGGAACATGACCTCGCGTGTGGTGGAACAGAAGCGTTACGCCTCTTCAAACCGGAGCATCACAGTTTGATTTCGATTTCCACACCGGCGGGGAGTTCAAGCCCCATCAGGGCTTCAACTGTCTTGTTTGACGGACGAAGAATGTCGATCAAGCGCTTGTGGGTACGGGATTCGAACTGTTCGCGGGAATCCTTGTACTTGTGCACAGCACGCAGGATGGTAACGACTTCCTTCTCGGTCGGGAGCGGTACAGGACCGGAAACACGAGCACCGGTACGGCGAGCGGTCTCTACGATCTTCTCGGCGGACTGATCCACCAACTGATGATCATACCCCTTAATGCGAATACGGATTTTTTCTTTGACTGCCACTGAAAACGCCTCCTTAAAAGTTTAGTTGGCGGGCGACGCCAAAACTGCACACCCTGCCGGGTGTTTCTGCACCGGCATTTTAAAACCGGATGCCTGTTGGGTTTCAAGCGTCCGGGTGCAGTGTAAGCGTCTTGAAAAGACTGTGGCAAACGCAATGCGCCGCAAGCACGCCGAAGCAGAGTGCAACTCTCTGTCCGTTTGCTTTGCCTCTTACAGCTATTCCTTGTCGCCCGGTTTAAAATCGGACATACTCCGCGGAAAAACCGACTGTTGCCAGCCGCAACCTCCCGCATCATCGCATATCGTGCAGTCTGCATGACACCTGAAAATGGGCGCAATTCGCCTACTTCCCACAGTCATGCCTAAACATTTTACCTCAACAATTCCAAAAAAGCAAGCATTTTTTTAAAATTTTTTCAAAAAAATTTGCAACAAAAAACCGCTTAAAACGGGGCTTTTTTAGCGTTTTTGACAAGGCCACAAGATATAGTGTTTTGCCGCCTTCCACCCCCATATCTGCGATTCTTTATGGTATATATAATAAGGTATATATAAGAAGGTAAAAAAGCAGCCGAAGAACAGTGTTCTTCGGCTGCTTCGATACGGTTTATTGTTGCAATAACAAGTCGATGGCTTCTTTGTATCCGTCGAAACCCTTGCCGCTGATGGTGGCAATACACGCCTCGCGCACGTACGAAATCCGGCGGAACTCCTCGCGACTGCTGACGTCCGATAAATGCACTTCCACCGCGGGTAGGGCAATCGCCTTGAGCGCGTCCAAGAGTGCCACGCTGGTGTGCGTATATGCCGCAGGATTGATAACGATACCGTCCGCTTCTTCAAAATACGCGTTTTGAATCGCCGTCACCAGCTCGCCTTCGTGGTTGGACTGCACGAAGATCGGCTCAACACCTTTCTCAGCACAGTATGCCGTCAACTCATTGACGAGATCCTCATAG
>JAFSGO010000191.1 GCA_017440765.1 Clostridia bacterium | reverse complement strand
AGTTTGAATATGCTTTGTGTCCGTCTTGTATTCTGCCTTTATGCGGAGGACGCTGGTATTTTCGGTGGTCATCTGAAATTCCATAATTACATAAAGAGCTTTAACGTGAAAGACGTGCGTCGTGCACTCATTGACCTTTTCCGTGTGCTCGATACGAAACCTGCCGAGCGTGATCCTTATATGGATGACGCTTTGGCGGCGTTCCCTTACGTGAACGGCGGCTTGTTTGCTGACGAAAATATTGAAATTCCCAACATGACGCAGGATATTGTTGATTTGCTCCTGCACAATGCAAGCGAAGATTTCGACTGGTCGCAGATCAGCCCCACCATATTTGGTGCCGTGTTCGAGTCCACATTGAACCCCGAAACCCGTCGCAGCGGCGGTATGCACTATACCTCCATTGAGAATATTCATAAGGTTATTGATCCGCTGTTCCTGGATGAACTCCGCGAGGAGCTTGCAGAGATCAAGGTATTGAAAGTCCCCAAGATTCGCAACGATAAAGCAGAAGCATTCCGTGAAAAGCTGTCTAAGCTGACCTTCTTTGACCCTGCCTGCGGTTCCGGTAACTTCCTGACTGAAACATATATTTCTCTGCGCCGTTTGGAAAATGAAGCACTTGAAATTATAAACCAGGGGCAGATTTTACTTGGCTTCGAAGGCTTTATTAAGGTTTCTATCGGTCAATTCTATGGTATTGAGATCAACGACTTTGCTGTTACCGTTGCAAAAACTGCACTGTGGATCGCAGAAAGCCAGATGCTTAAAGAAACCGAAGATATCGTAAATATGTCGCTCGATTTTCTGCCCTTAAAGTCCTATGCCAATATTGTGGAAGGCAATGCTCTCCGTACCGATTGGGAAAGCGTTGTTCCTAAGGACAAATTAAACTACATTATGGGCAATCCTCCGTTTGTTGGATATTCACATCAAACAAAAGAACAGAAAATGGAGTTGATGGATGTTTTACAGATTGATGGCAAAACAATCAAAAGTGCTGGAAAATTAGATTATGTAGTTGGTTGGTATTATAAAGCAATAAACTACATTGAAGGAACAAGAATCGAATGTGCATTTGTTTCCACAAACTCAATTGCTCAAGGAGAACAACCCGAAGCAATTTGGAAGCCTTTAATGGCAAAATATAATTTATACATAAATTTCGCATACCAACCTTTTAAATGGAAAAGTGAATCTGCTGGACAAGCTACTGTACATTGTGTAATTATTGGATTTTCGTTTTGGGATCGTAAAACATATTATTTGTTCGGGCAAGATATTGTAAAAAAGGTTGATAATATAAGTACTTATTTATTGCCCACCAGTAATATTTTCATTGAAAAACGGAGTAAGCCATTATGTAAGGTTCCGGAAATGATGAATGGAAACAGACCTACTGATGATGGTGCTTTATCGTTGTCCGTGGAAGAACTCAATGAAAATTATTCCACTTTGCCAAGTTACATCAAACCTTTTGTAGGTTCAAAAGAATATTTGTACAATCAAAAAAGATACTGTTTTTGGGTTGACAAAAAAGATTTGTCTGAAATAAAAAATGATAAGTTTGCAATGAGCAGATTTTCATTATGTCGCGATTTTAGAGAAAAGAGCACAAAGGAAGGTACAAGAAAATGTGCTGATACTCCCTATTTGTTCCAAGAAATCAGACAACCCGAGAAAGACTTCGTTGTTTTACCCGTTACAACATCTGAACAACGGAAATATATCCCTATTGGATATTTGAGCAAGGATATAATATGTAGCAACGCTCTTATGATTATACCAAATGCAGATATTTATCATTTTGGTGTCTTGATTTCTAACGTTCATATGGCATGGATGAGAGCGTTTACTGGTAGATTGGAAATGAGATACCAATATTCCGCATCTGTGGTATATAATAATTTTCCTTGGTGCACTCCAAGTACTGAGCAGAAAAAGAAAATTGAAGAAACTGCACAAGCAATTTTAGACGCAAGAACACTATACCCTAAATGCTCACTTTCTGATTTGTACAGTAGCGAAATGTGGCTCTATCCAGAACTATTAAAAGCTCATCAAGCAAACGACCGCGCCGTAATGCAGGCGTACGGTTTTGATGTAAAGACAATGACCGAGAGTACCTGCGTGGCGGAGCTTATGAAGATGTATCAAGAATTAGTTAAATAGAGGTGGTAACAGCAGTTGCAAGAGCATATTTCGAAAGATAAATTAACGGAAATAATTGATGGACTGCATCTTCAAATGGTTTGGGTATGGTTGGCTATTGATTCATTGGAGGCTATCAAAAGCATTGATAAAAGCAAAATCAAACGAGCTCAAAATTTCATGTATATAACGCATAGTTCTCTGATTTATCGATATTCAATGGAGTTAGCAAAATTGTTCGATCAAAAGGAAGGTTTATCTATACATCAAATTAAAAATTTGTGTTTGCAAAACAATGAGTACTTTGATGCATCTTTTGATATTGCAGAATATTGTAAAAACTTCAAAAAAGCATTAGGTCAATACAAATCTCTAATTAAAAATATTACAGAACGAAGAAGAAAAACCTATGCTCATAATGATAAGGACTATTATTTGTTCAATCAAAAGGCTATTGATGATTTTCCGATAGATATGGAAGAAATTAAAGCCTTGGCAAATATTATATATTCTTTTGCCAAGACAATGCAGGAAAAAATCGGTAGCAAGCGTTCCAATCTTGGATATCCTGCTAATTCTGATGACGTTAAAAGATTATTTGGGGAGAAAACCGATACCGATATATGGTTAGAAGAAAACGATAATTTTTAATATGGAGATGAAATATGAACGCGTTTTATAATCAAATGTTTAATCCGCAATATGTGAATTTGCAATATTATCGCCAAATAGAGCAATTGCAATATGAGGCAAAACAAAATGAAGAAGTTGCAAAGGCTGTTAAGGCAATTCATGATCTATGCGAAGCAGTAAAACAGTTAGACGATCGTCATCAGCAAATTGCATTTTCCGCTTGTCTTGCAGAGATGGCAAGGGAATTTAATTGGTGAAAAAGTAACATTGTGGGCTATTGTTGATGATACAGAAAAAAGCACAAGTGCTTCTTTTTCTTACATAGTAAACACACTTAAATTTTTACGACAGATTTTACGACAAATGGGATAAAGTTATGCCATATAATGATAGGTTATTTTCTGCAATGAAACCGGTTTGGATTAACAAAGTCAGGTAATGGCAGGATAAATAAGGGTATAAAACCATCACCCGTGAAATCCCCACGATGAAACCCCTTGATTAAGAAAATGCCGTAAAATAGCGGTATTACAGGGTTTTTGAAACTCTACAAAAACTGATTTACGACACATTTACGACAAATGAAAAAATGAAGACACCCTATGACCATCAAAAGTCATAGGGTGTTTTTGCATAGTTTTATTAAACTGACCGACAAATTGGAATTGGCAAGTTAGTTGATACCTAACATTGCATTGATAGTGTCACGCTGTTCTTCTGAAACATTCGTGCTCTTTTTGTTTGTATAATCGTTAAACGTTCCGCATTCGGAATGGTATCTAACCTCTTGTTTTTGTGTGTAGAAAACAAAGTCACTGCCACAATTCGTGAGGTCATTTACCCAAGAAGCGCTGTTCAAAAGGTCAATGATGTACTGCCTGTCATCAGCACTCAATTCGTAGGTTTGAGAACCGTCTGCCGAATAACAGAATTGGTCGTGAGGCAATTCGTATGTTTTACTCATGCAACCAACTACGCCCAACACACAAAGCAATAATAAAACCAATGCTATCAATTTTTTCATAATAGATGTACCTCCTTGTCAAATCCAAGTTTATCGAATTGATTGCATTATACCATAAATCATTTAAACTTTCAATGTTTCCGCAATCTTCATGAGTTATAACGATTCTTATAGAATCTTTATGACTCTTTTTCTTTTATATAAGCATTAAGTAAGAGAGAAAAGAGCGATGACTTTATGAGTCATCGCTCTTTTTTATGCATCCAAAAAGAAAGCCATATTTTCGTCGGAGTATTCGATTTCGGAAGAAAACAACCGTGCGAGTTCCACTTGATCGTCCAAAGTAAACTGTCCCGTTTCCTCCCACTGCACCGCGCCGAGATAATACAGCAGCGTTACCCCGAGCACCACAAAGGTGGCGCACGCGTCTGCCGCGTTTTCGGCGGTAAAATGGCGGTAAAGCAGATACACGGCAAACTGTTCGTATTCGGTTTGCCGCGTGGCTATAACGCGGTCAAACGCGGCCAAGTCCAAGCACTCCCACCGCTTTTGCAGGTCCAGCAGACGACCCGTCCACGCCTCGTCCAACCGTTCCAACGCAAGCAACTTCGTTGCCCATACCCCCATATCGGCAGAGGGTGCTTCGGCGTGACAGTGCGCCAACAGTCGCGCCAACCGTTCGGCAAGCGGTACCGTGCGGTCTTGCAACACCGCAAGAAGACGGTCGCGCAGTAAAAGAAGCGGGTCGCTGCTTGGCTCACCGATCAAAACCATCGGCTCGCTCCTCCCGAGGACGAGATGTCCCGCCGCTTCACACGCGAGACCAAGCCCGACCTCGGTGCGGTCACTCCACTCGTTATAAAAACGCGGGTGCTCGGTACAAATGTCACATAAGGCATCTTCACCTAAGGCAAGGATGATGTCACACAGATTATCCTCGTTCAAAAACGGGCACCGCTCCCGCTCGTCCAATACAAAATGCGGCGCGCCATCTTCGCTGATATGGCGACCAAGACGCTCGCCGAACGGGGCGGGAATACCACGATACAAGTCGAGAGTATCGTCGTCAATGTCAATCTCCCAACCGATGCAACAGTTGTGCCGACACGCACTTTGTAAACACGCAAAATCGGCATAATAATCGGGAACCACCACGTTCATGTTGTTCGCCTCCGTCCGTACTGCTTGGGCGTTATGCCCCGTTGCTTTTTAAACACACGAATAAAATAATTGGTATCGGGGATTCCCACCCGTTCGGCCACCTCGTATACCGGTAACCCTTCGTCCAGCAAGCGAGTCGCTTCCTCCAAACGGCATTGCACCACATACTCCGAAATGCCGCATCCAAAATGCTCTTTGGAGAGGGAATACAAGGCGCTGCGGCACAGATGAAATCGCGTACATAAGGAGGAAACCGATAACGGCTCGGTCAAGTTTTGGCGGATGTACAGATCCACAGCATGAGCGGCCGTATCCTGCCGTACGCTCATAAAACTGTTTTGCCAAATATACGCCGCGCACATCTCCACAATATGCGAAATGGAGGATATGTAAGCGGGAGAACGATAGGTAAGTGCCCCTGCTTCGTGTGCTAAGCGTGCGTAGTCGAGAGAAAATTCGTCGGCAACGGTGGCCAAGCCGTCCAGCAAAGCCGTTTTGTCCTTGCTATCCGTAAATTGTCCAAACAGCAAATAACCGATGATTAAATGATTTTGTACGATGGGAACGGCCACTTCCACCAACCCCATGTGGCACTTGTAGACGTAGGGGGTTCTCGTTTTTTCACAATGCTCCAACGCGGCGCGGTCACATTCGTGGCATCGCCGCGTTAATTCTTCGCTTTCGCGCACGTGGGTGCAAAAGGCGCTCATGGTATCGGGATAGGCGCATAAGCACGTTTTGTTGGCATCGTAAATGGCCAGCAACGTACGGCTGACAGCGTAAAAACTTTTGGCCAATTCCCGCAGTTTTTCTTTATCGGCATATACCAGCATCCGATTCACCTCTTATAAAAAGCATACAAGTTCCGCTTGTCAAAGTCAAGACAAAAATAATCGAAAATGCTATTTTTGAAAGCCTTTCGCTCTGTAAAAGAGCGGGTGTGGCCTTTATACTGTAATCAAAAGGAGTGATAGCCATGGCGTGGTATAGCGATCAATTTCGTCGTCATTTGTGCGATATGCACATTGAAGATTGGGACGATTCGTTTTTAAGCGAGTTTTCTCCCGAAACGTACTGCGAAATGCTCAAAAAAGCGAACATTCAAGTGGCAATGCTCTATTGGCAATCGCACGTAGGGTATTGCAATTGGCCCAGCAAGACGGCCAAAGTGCATCGCCATTTCGAAAAGCACCCCCACGATATGAAACGGTTGGCTGAACTTTGTCAGCAAAACGGCATCCGTGTGGTGGGATATTACAGTTTGGATTTTAACAATTGGGCGCACGATACCCATCCCGAATGGCGGATGTGGGACGAGCGCGGGGCTTCCCGCAACACGGTGGACAAAACGTTCCGTTACGGGTTGTGTTGCCCCAACTACGACGAATATCGTGAGTTCGTGTATCGCCAAATTGACGAAATGCTCGACTATTTCCCAATGGACGGTATTTTCTTTGATATGTTGCATTGGCCGCATATGTGCTATTGCCCCGCGTGTCAGGAACGCTATCAGCGCGAGCGTGGGCGTGAATTGCCGCGCAAAGGCAGTTGTACTGCCGCCGAGTGGATCGATTTTTGTGACAGCAGTGCCGCTTGGATGGGCGAGTGGGCCGGGGCGGTGACCGACTACGTCAAATCCAAAGCACCCGACTTGCCGGTCGAACACAATTTCGCCGCCTCCGCCAGCGGTTTTGAGTTTGGATGCCGCGATGGTGTGGCTGCGGCCAGCGACTATGTCGGCGGTGATCTGTACGGCGGTCCCTTCGAGCAATCGTTTATCTGCAGTATGTACCGTGATATATCCAAAAACCAACCGTTTGAGTATATGACGGGGCGGTGTACTCCCAATTTAAAAGCCCATACCGTCACCAAAACCGAAGAAGAATTGACCCGCCAAGTGTTGCTCACCTGTGCCCACCACGGCGCCTTTTTGGCGATTGACGCCATCGACCCCGTCGGCACGTTGGACGAGCGATTTTATGAATTGCTTGGCAAGATCAACGAAAAGGAAGCCGTCTACGAACCATATTTAACGGGCGAATTGGTAGCGGATATCGGTTTGCTCTATAATCTGGATTCGGCGGTCAACCTGCAACAAAACGGGGAAGACGGGGCAGGATTTTTGCACTTTTCGAGTTCAAGCGGTGTTTGTCATAACCACACGGCGTGCATTCAAACGGCGAAGCATCTGATTCGTCGCCACGTTCCGTTTGGCGTTACCACCAAAGGCAAGCGTGACGAATGGCACCGCTACCGTACCATCGTGGCCCCCAACATCAATCGGTTGGATGCCGAAACGGAAGATGCGCTTATCCGTTACGTGGAAGAAGGCGGTACGCTGTATTTCAACAACTGCGACCAGACGCGCTTGTTCGAAACGCTGATCGGCGGCAAGGCGGTAGGTACGACGGGGACGACCAAAGCCTACGTCTATCCCGCAAACGGCGGTGAACGCTATCTCGCGCCGTACAACGAAAAATACCCGATGCCGCTCAATATGACATTGCCGCTCGTGGAAGGGGTTGAGCCTCAAGACGTGCGTGCCTACATCAAACTTGCGTATACTGACGTGCAAACGGGTAAGTTTTCCTCCATTCATTCCGATCCACCCGGCGTGTCGACCGCGTATCCCGCCGTGGTGGAGAAAACTTTTGGCAAAGGTAAAGTGATTTGGAGCGCGGGGGCATTTGAATTCCATCCCGCACGCGACTACGGCAACGTGCTGATGCGTCTGTTACAGGCGTTAGATAACACGCCGCTTACAGTCTCTTCCACGGCGGTGGGCAACGTGGAAACGCTCTCTTTCCGTGATGGAAACTGCGTCCGTATCAGCGCGGTTGATCTGACGGATGACGATACGTTTATCACCCATCCCGATTTTACCGTGACTTACCGAACCAAAACGAAACCCAAAGCCGTTCGTTTACTGCCGATGGGCGATGCGATACCGTTTACCTATACCGATGGTGCGGTGACCTTTACCGTCAGCGGTTTGCACATTATGGATATGTACGAAATTGAATTGTAAAGGAGTAGAAAGTTATGTCGATTGCGAAAAAGTTGTTAGAAGAAGGAAAGGGCGTGTATCGCTTGGCGCCCACGTGGGTGCCGCGTGCGTTCTGTCGCCCCGGCAAGCGCATTAAATTACACCCCGACGATTATTACGTGTTGGGCCTGGAACGTGGCGGCATTGACGAGCGTTGGTTTGCTTCTACCACGTGGGCCGAAAACGGGCCGGGTACCCCCGATGACGAAGGCTTGTCCTACGTCGTGTCGGCGGACGGTAGCGAGCGTGTGTTGCTGCGTGACGCGGTGGATGAGTTGCAAGGTGAAGTGATTGGTGAAGACTTGTGGAACAAATATCACAAGTGGCCGATGTTCTCCAAATTTTTTGATAACGCCGGTCCCTTGCCGCATCACATTCATCACCGTGATGAGCACGCCAAACGCGTGGGTGCAGACGGCAAACCCGAAATGTATTTCTTCCCGTCGCAATGCAACAATCACGGCGGCGAGTTTCCGTTTACGTTCTTCGGTTTTAATCCCGAAGTGCAGCGCGACCAAGTGCGTGAATGCTTGGAAAACTTCCCCCACGGGGATAACCGTCTGCTCGATCTTTCTCGCGCCTATAAACTGACGTTGGATACGGGTTGGGACGTGCCTCCCGGTATTCTCCATGCGCCCGGCAGCTTGTGCACCTACGAACCGCAGTTCGCCAGCGACGTGTACGCGATGTACCAATCGGTGCTGTACGGCGGTCAGTGCGTGTCGGAAGACTTGCTGTGGAAAAACTGTCCCGAAGAAGAAAAAGGCAACGTGGATTACCTGATGGATGTTATCGACTGGGATGCCAACGTGGATGCGGATTTCTCGAAAAATCATTTTATGGCCCCGAAAACCATCTGGGAAACCGAGGCCGCCAAAGAAGAATGGATCTGCTACAAATGTCCCTTGGCTTCCGCGAAACGCCTCACGGTGTATCCGGGTCAAACTGTCACTGTAAAAGATGAGGCGGCATACGGCCTCATTTTGTTGCAAGGCCACGGTCGGTTCGGCGTGTGGGAGATGGAAACGCCCACCCTTATCCGCTACGGCGAACTCACCAATGACGAATTCTTTGTCACGCGCAACGCCGCCGTGGAGGGTGTCACCATTACGAACACCTCCCAAACGGAGCCCATCGTGATGCTCAAACACTTTGCTGAAAATCCGGAACTTGTTTTGGAATAAGAAAACCCCATAAGCAAAACGTCACCGCCCGTTGAATTTCAACGGGCGGTGACATTTTTTAGAGAAAATTTGTTATTTTTAGGAGTTACAGGCTTTGAGGAGTTCGTCGATACCCATCGATTTGATATCAGCCACAAAGGTATCATATTCGCTCATTTCGCGGTCGCCCTTGATGAACGCCACCACTTGGTTACGCAGATACGCTTGGAGCGTGTCGTAACGGGCGGTCATTTCAGCCGACACGTCGGGCGACACGTGATGTTGCGCCGAAGCATAGCCTTTTCTGAATTCCGCCGCACCGTCCACTTGCCATTCGTGCATATCGGTGTAGGTCTCTTTCGTGGAGTTGTCATTTTCCCAGCTGCTGGTATCTTTGATGTTGGGCGAGTTGTCCATATACGGCGCAAAGCAGAGTTGGTTTAAACCGAATTCGGACATCCAGGGATAGACATTGCTGGCAACGCCTGCGGGCCATTTGGATTTCCATACTTTTTCCGGCACGTAGGGCAAGCCTGTTTTCTTGTCGACCTCATAGGTCACGCCGAGTTTACCGTAGTTGTTGGTAAAGGCACCTTCATCGGTGTAGCACCAGTCCATAAAGTAGATGAGTTCATCAATGTTCGCGGCTTGCGAGGAGATGTAGTACATCGATT
>JAFSGO010000190.1 GCA_017440765.1 Clostridia bacterium | reverse complement strand
GTATGACCAAAACCGATAATACGTATCGGATTTCGTTCTTGCAATACCTTTTGGGTTGTGGTATGCTCGTCAAAAAGGAGTGGTGTACGATGCCAAACAATACCCTTATTTTCGGCGACAGTTATTCCACCTTTGAGGGATATATTCCGAACGGCTATGCCTCTTGGTATCCCCAAAATGAAAAATGCGGCAGAACCGACGTGGCCGCCGTCACCCAGACGTGGTGGTATCAGGTGATACAAGAAGCCGGGCTGAATCTGGTTTTAAATAACAGCTGGTCCGGTTCCCCTATCGGTTACACGGGCTATGATAACACCGACTGCTCCAAATCCTCGTCTTTTATCTATCGGCTGAATCAACTGATCGAAAACGGCTTTTTTCAGAAAAACCGAATCGACACCGTGTTCGTGTTCGGCGGAACAAACGACAACTGGTGCAACGCCCCGCTCGGCGAACCGAGCGGCACGGATCTGTACTGTGTCCTGCCCGCCATTCATCACTTTTTTGATCTTATACGGAAAACGCTTCCCGATGCCGACATCTACTGCCTCATTAACAATCATTTTAAACCCGAGGTAACCAACGCACTCAAAGAGGCAAGCCATCGCAACAACATCACCGCCGTCACCTTTCGGCACATCGATACCAGAGAGGGCCACCCCACCGTCAAAGGAATGCAGGAGATCAAAGAAGGCGTCTTAGCCGCCTTAGCAAAATAAAAAAAGCAGCCGTTTGGCTGCTTTTTCTTTTTGACTCTTATTTGGATTTCAGCAATTCGCGAATGTCGCGCAACACGTCCATCTCGGTCTCAGCGGGCTCGGCAGCGGCTTCCTCCACTGCCTCTTCCTCGGCTTTCTTGACGAGAAGCTCTTTCGTTTTGGTCTGCACCGCAAGCAGGATCTTCAGCGCCACGAAGATGCAGAACGCGACGATCAGGAAATCGATCACCGCTTGCAACAGGATTCCGTAGCTGACCGCGACTTCCGCCTGCTCCACGCCGTCCACCACCGTGGCGGGAGTCAACACCCATTTCCACTCGGTGAAGTTAAGACCGCCGACCGCCAAGCTGATGAGCGGCATAATCACGTTGTCCACCAGCGCCGTGATGATCGCCTTGAACGCATTACCGATGATAACCGCAACCGCCATATCGATGACGTTGCCTTTGGAAATAAACTCTTTGAATTCCTCAAAAAACTTTTTCATACGTACGCCCTCCTTCGATGATCTTATTATAAGAAAAACCTCATTTTTTGTCAATGTTTCGTTCTCAGTTGTCGAAAAAAGTCTTGGAGCATCGCGGCGCACTCGTCTTTCAGCACCCCGCCGACTAATTCCGGCTGATGATTATACGGCAGAGAAAACAAATTAACGAGCGACCCGCAAGACCCCGCTTTCGGATCGGCGGTGCCGTATACCACGCGGTCAATCCGCGAATTGATGATCGCCCCTGCACACATGGGGCAGGGCTCCAACGTCACGTACAGCGTGCAACCCGACAGGCGCCAACCGCCCAACCGCTCGCACGCGCCGTTTATGGCTTCGATCTCCGCGTGCGCCAGCGCGTTTTTGCCAAGTTCCCGCCGATTGCGCCCCACCGAAATAAGCTCGCCGTCTTTAACGATCACCGCACCGACCGGCACCTCGCCCTCGGCAGCGGCTTCCGCGGCAAGCGACAGCGCGTGACGCATCCACTCGTTATCCGTCATCACAGCCCACTCCCCATACTGCTAAATACTGTCAAAAACAGGGCGGCAAGTGCCAACACCATTGCAGGCGAGAAAAGCAGTTTCCCTGCCCGCTCGCGCACCGTAAGCAGCGACACACCGTTGCCCACCGTTTTCACGTATCCGAGACGGCAAACCACCGTCAGCACCACCGCACCGATCGCCGCCACCGCGACAAACGTCACCGTGGTAATGACGACTTCTTGGCCGGGGAAGCATTTCCCGAAGAAGTTTAACAGCACCGACATTAAGTTGTTACTGAAATGCAAGAGCACCGCGGGCCAGATGCTGTCAGTCTGTACCATAAGGTATCCCAACACCAGCCCCAAAATAAACGCGAACGGAATCTGCAATACGTTGCCGTGAAATAAGGCGAACAACACGGCAGACAGCACGACCGCGAGTCCGTCTCCGTGCGGGCGCAGGATGCCGAGAACGTATCCCCGAAAAATCATTTCTTCAATCAGTGCGGGCAGCACCGCCGTAGCAACGATGTTCAGCGCCAAGCTGATAAGCGTCGGCTGCAGCATATCCGGCATCTCGGGCTCGGGTACGCCGAACGCGGTCAGCCAACTCATGATCCAGCTTGCCGCCACGTTGGCAAAGATCGAGATCGCCATGCCACCGACCACGCCGACACCGAGCACACCGCCGCTCACCCGCTTGGAGGCGAACGGATTGCGCCGGTAACCGCCGATCAGCGCCACCGCCACTGCCGGTACCGCCAAGCAGACCACGTATATCATCATGTTGACAAGCATCAGCTTTTCGTGGGTGTTTGCCCACAGCTGAACACCTTGGAGCAAGCCGAACTGCGAAGCCGCCGTCAGTAAAAAATCGACGAACATCATCGCCAGCATCGTCATCGCTACAAACGTACTGCTTTTTTTCAGTTGTCGCGTCTCCGCTTGCGCGGGTGAGATGGTATACGGTTGCATGCGCGCTGCCCCTTTCTATTCTCACAGTATATCGCAAATGTTGCGCCGACGCAATAAATTTCTGAAAATGGCTAAAAAAGAGTTGCTATTAGACGTAAAATCAAGTAGAATGGAATCAACTTTGAAACAAAGGAACGATCACCATGAGTAAGATTCAAATGACTACCCCGCTCGTCGAGATGGACGGCGACGAAATGACCCGCATTTTGTGGCAAGCGATCAAAGAGAAATTGCTGCTGCCGTTTGTGGATCTCAAATGTGAGTACTACGACCTTGGTCTGCCGTACCGCGATCAGACCAACGATCAAGTCACGGTGGACGCGGCAAACGCCATCAAAAAATACGGTGTCGGTGTCAAATGCGCCACCATCACCCCCAACGCACAACGCGTGGAGGAGTACAAATTAAAAGAAATGTGGAAAAGCCCCAACGGCACGCTTCGCGCCATGTTGGACGGCACGGTATTCCGCGCCCCCGTGGTGGTAAAAGGCATCGCGCCGAGCGTTTCTACCTGGCAGAAGCCCATCACGCTCGCCCGTCACGCATACGGCGACGTGTATAAGAACTCCGAACTGTACGTAGACGGCGCCGCCAAGGCGGAACTGCTCGTCACCTATCCGGACGGCCGCACCGATCGCAAGGTCATTCATGAGTTTACCGACAGCGGCATCATTCAAGGTGTGCACAACACGGATAAATCCATTGCGAGCTTCGCCCGCGCCTGCTTTAACTACGCCCTGTCGTTAAAACAAGATCTGTGGTTCTCCACCAAAGACACCATCTCCAAGATCTACGATCATCGGTTTAAGGATATCTTCGCCGAGATCTATGAAACCGAATACAAAGAAGCATTCGAGGCCGCAGGCATCGAATATTTCTACACGCTGATCGACGATGCGGTCGCGCGCGTCATCCGCTCCAAGGGCGGCTTTATCTGGGCGTGCAAAAACTACGACGGCGACGTCATGAGCGACATGGTCGCCACCGCGTTCGGCTCACTCGCCATGATGACCAGCGTCCTCGTTTCGCCCGACGGCAAATACGAGTACGAAGCGGCACACGGCACCGTCACCCGCCACTATTACAAGCACTTGAAGGGCGAAGAGACCTCCACGAACTCTGTCGCCACCATCTTCGCGTGGTCTGGCGCGTTGCGCAAGCGCGGCGAGCTAGACAACCTGCCGGAGCTGTGTGCGTTTGCCGACCGCTTAGAAGCCTCCACCCTCGGCACCATCGAGGACGGCATCATGACGGGGGATCTGTACCTGTTATCCACGCTCGAAAACAAGAAAAAAGTCAATTCCTTGGAATTTTTGGATGCCATCGCCGCAAAACTGGCTTGACATCTGCATAAATCCGTGCTACAATACGCATTGTTAAACAAGGGGTGCTGAGAAATCGGCTGAGAGGAAGTTCGCTTCCAACCCTGTGACCTGATCCGGACAATACCGGCGTAGGAATGTTTACGAAAAGCAGCGGTTAAAGCGCGCATAACATCTGCCTTTTTTAACATCCTATCCGTTTGTTTCGGATAGGATGTTTTTTATGTTAAAAAAGGAGTTGTTAAAATGTCTGACCGCAAATCATCCGTTTACCGTCTTACCGAAAGTGCGATCCTCATTGCCATTGCCGCTGTTTTAAGCGTTGTAAAACTCGTGGATATGCCGTACGGCGGCAGTGTTACCGCCTGTAGCATGTTACCGCTTCTCATCATTGCCTACCGCCACGGTACGCGTCACGGTCTGTTCACCGCGTTCACCTACAGCTTGATTCAACTGCTGTTAGGACTGGACAATTTCTCGTATGCCACCTCGTTCGGTGCCGTGATTGCCATTGCGGTGTTCGATTACCTGCTCGCCTTCTTGGCACTCGGACTCGGCGGTATCTTCCGGGGTAAACTGCCGCAGGGTGCGGCACTCGGCATAGCCGCTGTCCTCACGGGTGTTTTCCGCTATCTATGCCACGTCGTTTCTGGCTGTACGGTATGGGCTGGGCTCTCCGTCCCCACTGCCGAAGCACTGATCTATTCCCTCTCGTATAACGCGACCTACATGATCCCC
>JAFSGO010000189.1 GCA_017440765.1 Clostridia bacterium | reverse complement strand
TGTTGACCGAACTGGAAGAGTATCAATACCTGTATGAGTACAATGAAGATATCCCCAAGAAAGCCACCTATCTTCTCTGCACGCTTTCGGGAACGGTGGACGTGTCGGTGTATGATAACTTGGGTTCGCGCGTGGACATTGCCGATCAAAAGGATGTAGTTTCCATTGAAAATCAGGTTGTCACACAAACCATGCCCGCTATCATTCAAAACGCCCCCGACCCGTTAGAGGCGGCGAAGTTGTGGAACCTTTTTATGACGCGCGATCTAAAGGGTGAGCGATATGGGTTTTATCAGTTGGCGGAGCATCTTATTGAGGATTCCTATTTGCGTAACGTTGCGTGGAAATGGGCGACGGGTGTCGATATTACCTTTACCAGCAGTCACTCGTTGCGCAATCCGCCTTTCCAAGTGGCCGAGACCACGAATTTCGTCGCTTACGGTGCTAAGGCGTTTTCCTGCGACATTTTGCTGGAAAAAGAGTTGGTACTCTACGGCAGTACCGTTGTACCGGATAAGATGCACAGTACGTTCTATTTTGTGTACTACGATGATACGGATAACGGAATAGACGATCCGCACTGGGCGATTGCCGATAAACGCGACATCACCGTGACGGAATAAGGAGGGAATATACGTGGCAAAGCATGTAAGCAAAGCACCTGCCTCGACCGGCATTAAGGCGGTCGGGTTGTGGATCGCGAGAGGCGCTGTCGCGGTGGTTGTCTTTATTGCCGTTTTAGCGCTCACCCTCTTTTTGTCGCTGAATATGATCTGCGGGGATACCTCTCCAAAAGCCAGACAGACGTTTGTAACCACTATTTTGGAAACCGGTCAGCTTAAATTTTTGGCCTCGTGGTTTTTGTCGCCCGAGGAGATCCAAAGCGTTGTGGATTCCAACTCCATGGAGCAGATGAACGATGCCGTTGACTCCGATTTGGTGGATATTAACAGTGCTCAAACGGAGGGCGAGGATATTGAGATCATTAAGATCCCCGGCAGAACCTTTGAGGCGACATTGATGAAGGTCAAAGATCCCTCTCGAATCAGCTTGGCTTCCATCTATCCGTGGCGCGAAGTAGGCGAGACCTTAGACACGTTCGTTACCTCTAACGGGGCAATTGCCGGTATCAACGGTGGATTGTATGCCTCTACCAACAACACCGGCGGCAGGCCGTTTGGCGTGGTGGTTTCCAACGGTGAGATCCAACTGAATGAGCCGAATCAGTTTAAGGGCCTTGTGCTGATCGGCTTTACGGAAGATCATCTGTTAGAGATCATCAGTGTGGACGGCATGTCCAAAGCGGAGGTCAAACAGCTCATTGAAGAAAAGAAGATCCGCGACGCCGTAACGTTCCAAGAAGAAAGCAGCGACGCCAATAACCATTTTGTGCAATTGGTTATTAACGGTAAAGCACGTGGTATGAACGGTATGGGCAGCGGTTTGAATCCCCGCACCGCGATCGGTCAATGCGCCGATGGTTCTGTGCTGCTGCTTGTGACAGACGGCAGAGGCAAATCCGGACACTTGGGCGCGTCGGCTTCCGACCTGATCGACATTATGATGGAGTACGGTGCCGTGAATGCGGCGAATCTGGACGGCGGAAGTTCCTCGTGTATGTACTATGAGGATGAGTACCTTATGACGAGCGTCACGTTCTATTACTCCAATGATTCATGGAAAATGCCGGTTGCCTTCATTGTGAAATAACGAAACGAGCAGGGGGTATCCTCTGCTCGTTTTTTAAAATAATATTTTTGGCGGCAAAATTTTCTGTTATCACTTTACAGAATGATAAGTTTATAGTAAAATATATAAGAATAAAGAGGAAATGAGAGTGTCGTCATGAATCCGAAGTATAAACGCGTATTACTTAAACTCAGTGGCGAAGCTTTGTCCGGCGAACAGGGACACGGCTTGGATTTCGAAACGGTCAGCCGCGTTTGCGAAGCGGTTAAAGAATGCGTTGATGCGGGCGCTCAGATTGCGATCGTTGTCGGTGGCGGCAACTTCTGGCGCGGCCGCTCCAGCGGTAAGATGGATCGTACGCGTGCAGATCACATGGGAATGCTTGCTACCACCATCAACTCCTTGGCGCTTGCCGATTCGCTGGAGCAGCTCGGCTGTGCGGTGCGTGTGCAAACGGCGATCGCCATGAACGAGATCGCCGAGCCGTATATTCGCAACCGCGCGGTGCGTCATTTGGAAAAGGGCCGTGTCGTGATATTCGGTTGCGGTACCGGCAATCCCTTCTTCTCCACCGATACTGCGTCTGCGTTGCGTGCGTTGGAGATCGATGCGGATATCATTTTCAAAGCGAGCATGGTCGACGGCGTGTACGACAGCGATCCGAAGAAAAACCCGAACGCGGTCAAATACGATACGCTGACCTTTATGGACGTTCTTAACCGTGATCTGAAGGTTATGGATTCCACGGCGGCAAGTCTTTGCAATGACAATCAGTTGCCCATTTTGGTATTTAACATGGAACAACCCGAAAATATCGTGCGCGCCATTGCCGGCGAAAACGTCGGTACGGTCGTACATCCTTAAGGAGGAGCAAGTATGGAAACGATTTTTGCCAGAGCCCAAGAAAAAATGGATAAGACTATCAATGCGTTGTTGAACGAATACGGCACGATCCGTGCGGGTCGCGCAAACCCGGCGGTTCTCGATCGCATTATGGTGGAATACTATGGAACACCTACTCCCATCAATCAAGTAGCGGCGATCTCGGTTCCCGAACCGCGTACCATCCTGATTGCACCGTGGGATAAAAATTCGTTGCGTGATATCGAAAAAGCCATTTTGATGTCCGATTTGGGGCTGAATCCCCAAAACGACGGTAGCACGTTGCGTTTGAATTTCCCGCCGCTGACCGAGGAGCGCCGCAAGGAGCTTGTCAAAGGCGTGTATAAATATGCGGAGGATTCCAAGGTTGCTATCCGCTCGATTCGTCGTGATTCGTTGGAAAAACTTAAGGATATGAAGAAAAAATCCGAGATCACCGAGGACGATTTCAAAAACGCCGAAAAGAAAATGCAGGATATCACCGATAAATTCTGTAAAGAGATCGATACGATCTCGGCTAAGAAAGATAAAGAGATTATGGAAATCTAAGAGTATTGTGACCGGCGGAACATCGTGATCCACCGGTCACTTGCTTGCTGAAAGAGGAGGGACGGCATGGCACTGTTTTCTTCAAAACAAAAATCGTCGGAGGTTTCCGTGGTGCCCGCGCATATCGGCATTATTATGGATGGAAACGGCCGTTGGGCGAAGAAACGCGGTCTGCCGCGTCAGGCGGGGCACGTGACCGGTGCCAAAGTCTTCCGCACCATCGCCAAGCATTGTGAAAAGCGCGGTATCAAGGTCGCTACCTTTTACACGTTTTCCACCGAAAACTGGAAACGTCCGCAAGAGGAGATCAACGCGATCATGAACTTGTTGCGTGAGTATCTCAAAGAATCCCTTGCGGATTTTAAAAAAGAGAATATTCGCACCCGCTTTATCGGTGACCGCTCGATGCTGGCACCGGATATACAAGAACTCATGCGCGAAGCGGAGGAAGCTACCGCGAACAAGACCGGTATGATCCTCAACATTGCCATTAACTACGGCGGTAGGGCTGAACTTGCCACTGCGATGCGCGCCATTGCCGTAAAGGTGCAAGACGGCACGCTCGATCCCGAGGAGATTAACGAAGCGTGCATTGAGCAGCATCTTTACACCGCCGGTCAACCGGAAGTGGATCTGATCTTACGTCCCAGCGGGGAATATCGCTTGTCCAATTTTCTTATCTGGCAATGCGCGTATGCTGAATACGTGTTTGACGAAATTCTATGGCCGGAATTTACTACAAAGGATCTCGATAACGCTTTGGCCGTGTATGCCGGTCGTCACCGTCGTTTTGGCGGGGTCTAATAAAGGATGTGAAATGCAATGAAAACACGTTTGATCACAGGCGGTATTTCTGCCGCTCTGTTTTTGATCGTTTTGCTTGTTCCGTGGAGTGTGGTGCTGACGGTTGCCACGTCGCTCATTTGCGGATTGGCTGTTTGTGAAATCTTAAGCGTTACAAAGGTTGTCCAGCATCGCGGATTAGAGATTGCAGCGATCGTGTTTGCTGTGATTGCACCGTTTTTCGGGCGCATGAACGGCGGATGGGTGTTTGTCGTGTGCTTGCTGTACGTGCTCGTGCTGGTGTTCTTGACCCTTCGTTATCACGAATCGGTTTCGATCGACAAGGTCGGTATCGTTTTCCTGCTTTCGGTTTTGGTGTCAATTTCGCTGTCGTGTCTTTCGTATCTGCGCACGACGGGCGAGCGGGACAGCGACGGATTGTTTTACGTATTCTTAGCCCTTTTGATGGCGTGGATGACAGACACCGGCGCTTACTTTGTCGGTACCTTTTTCGGCAAGCATAAGCTGTGTCCCCGTATTTCCCCGAAAAAGACGGTGGAGGGCTTATTTGGCGGTATTGCCGTTTCGGTTATCATCAGCTTGCTTGCAGGTCTTGTGTACGAGAGTGCGGTTCTCAAAGGGGTGGCGCAAGTATCGTACGGAGAGATTTTTGTGTTGGCGTTGGTTTGCGCGCCGTTGTCGGTGGTGGGGGACTTATTCGCCTCGATCATCAAGCGCCGCTGCGGTGTAAAAGATTTTGGCAACCTGTTTCCCGGTCACGGTGGTATGATGGACCGTTTTGATTCGCTGTTGTTCGTACTGCCCACCGTGTTGCTGACGGTGCGCATGTTCCCGCTTGTGTATTAAATTGTATTGGAGTGTTAAGGTGACACGATTGATAATACTCGGCTCGACCGGTTCCATCGGCACGCAAAGCTTGGACGTGGCAGAGAAGCGCGGTTATACCGTTACGGCGCTTGCCGCTCACTCCAATGCGCGGTTGATGGAAGAACAGGTTCGCCGCTTTCGCCCGACCATGGCCGCCATGTATGACGAGGCGGCCGCACGTGATCTGCGTGACCGCGTGCGGGATCTGAATATACCGATTTTGTCCGGTATGGATGGTTTGTGTACGCTTGCAGAATTACCGGATGCGGACATCGTACTCAATTCGGTTGTCGGTATGGTGGGCTTGCTTCCCACCTTGCACGCCCTGCGTGCGGGGCACGACGTAGCGCTTGCTAACAAAGAAACCTTAGTTGCCGGCGGTGAGCTTGTGATGCGCACGGCACGTGAGCATCATGCCCGTATTTTGCCGGTGGACAGTGAACATTCCGCTATTTTCCAGTGCTTGCAGGGTACCGCAGCGGGTGCGTGGGCACCGCCTGCACCGTCTGCCGAACTGGGGCTTTCTCGTGTGATCTTAACCGCTTCCGGCGGTCCGTTTTTTGGTAAGAGCGCCGAGGATTTGCGCCGTGTGACGGTGGAGGATGCACTGCGGCATCCGAACTGGAGCATGGGTCCGAAAATCACGGTCGACTCGGCTACCATGATGAACAAAGGCCTTGAACTCATCGAGGCAAAATGGTTATTTGATATCCCACCGGAGAATATAGATATTGTGGTGCATCGGGAAAGCATCATTCATTCGCTCATT
>JAFSGO010000188.1 GCA_017440765.1 Clostridia bacterium | reverse complement strand
TGGTGCCGTCCTGCGCAAAGGGAATCTCGGAGAGAAGATAATACCGCACGGCATCCGTGCCGAATTTATCCGCCAACTCGTCGGCATACAGCACGTTGCCTTTGGATTTGCTCATCTTATCCTCACCCGACAACAGCCACGGATGCCCCAGTACCTGTTTCGGCAACGGCAGGCCGAGCGCCATCAGAATGATGGGCCAGTAGATGGTGTGGAAACGCACGATGTCTTTACCGATGACGTGCAGATCAGCCGGCCAGTACTTGTTATACAGCTCACCGCTGCCGTCGGGGTGATATCCGATACCGGTGATATAGTTAGAGAGAGCATCCAACCACACGTAGGTGACGTGCTTCGGATCAAACGATACCGGAATACCCCAGGTAAACGAGGTGCGAGATACGCACAGATCAGACAGACCCGGCTTTAAGAAGTTGTTGATCATCTCATTGCGGCGGGAATCCGGTTTAATGAAATCGGGGTTTTCCTCATAGTATTTGAGCAACTGATCCTGATACTTGGATAAACGCAGGAAATACGCTTCCTCGCTCGCATCCACGACCTCACGGCCGCAATCGGGACATTTGCCGTCTTTGAGCTGTGAGGGGGTGAAGAAGGATTCGCAGGGGACACAGTATTTTCCTTCGTATTTACCCTTATAAATATCGCCCTGCTCGTACAGCTTTTTGAAGATCGCCTGCACCGCAGATTCGTGATCGTCATCGGTGGTGCGGATAAACCGATCGTATGAAGTGCCCAGTTTATCCCAAACCTCTTTGATCTGTGCGGCAACGCCGTCTACGTATTCTTTCGGAGAAATACCTTGCTCCTCCGCATATTGTTGAATTTTCTGACCGTGTTCATCGGAGCCCGTCAAAAAATGCACATCGAAGCCCTGCATTCGCTTGTACCGCGCGATCATATCCGCGAGCACGATATCGTACGCGTTGCCGATATGCGGTTTGCGTGAGGTGTAAGCGATGGCAGTTGTGATGTAAAATTTCTTGTTTTCCATGGAAATGGCCTCCTTTTTGCATACAGTATTTATTTTAACAGATTTTAGTAAAAAAACAAGCATTTCTTCACCGACTTGCATTTTTTCTTAAAAACCCGTATAATACAACCGCATCGGAGGTGCTTATGAGCGAGATGAAGTTTACCGTCCCGCCGGAATATGACGGAGAAACGGTACAGACTTTTTTGCGGCAATACCATGGCTTTTCGTGGCGCATGGTCGTGCGGCTCAAACATACGGAAAACGGAATCACGGTAAACGGGCAGCTACGCCGCAGTATCGATCTCATTCGAAGCGGTGAAGAATTAGTGCTGAAACTGCCGGAAGATGCCATCCGCGTGGAAGAAGCAGATCTTCCGCTGAACGTCGTTTACGAGGACGATTCGCTACTTGTGGTGGACAAGCCGCCGTATCTGGCGGTACACCCTTCGGCGTTCAAGCCGGAGCCGACGCTCGCGAATGTGGTGGTTGGCTATTACGCAAAGCAGGGGCAATCCCATGCGTTTCGTCCCACCAACCGATTGGATCGCAACACCAGTGGGTTATTGTTGACAGCCAAAAACGCGCACGTCGCTTATGCGCTTGCCCATAAAGTGGACAAGACCTATCTTGCCATCGTACTCGGTAAACTCGAAGGCGAGGGCGTGATCGATCAGCCCATCCGTATAAAAGACGGGTGTACCATTACCCGTGAGGTAGGAGAGGGCGGCAAGGAAAGCCGCACGCACTATAAAGCACTCGCCACCGACGGTGAGATCAGCTTGGTACGGTTGTGGCTGGAAACCGGCAGAACGCATCAGATCCGCGTACATATGTCGTGGCTTGGATTCCCGCTCGTCGGGGATACCATGTACGGCACGGATGAAAGCATCTTACCGCGACATGCCCTGCACTGCGCCGAAATGGCGTTTACCCACCCACTAACTGGCGAGCGGGTGAAACTTTACAGCCCGTTACCGCCCGATATGAGGGAATGTCTTGCAAAACACGGCTTGGAGGAATTTGCATGAAACAAATCAAAAGCTTTCAAATCAATCACGATACCCTTACCGAGGGGTTGTATATTTCCCGAACGGACGGTGACGTGGTCACCTATGATCTGCGTTTTGTACGTCCTAACACACCGCCGTTTTTGGAGACGGCGGCAATGCACACCATTGAGCATCTGTTTGCTACTTATGTACGCAGTAGCAGATATGAGGATAAGATCGTGTATTTCGGTCCGATGGGTTGCCGCACGGGATTTTATTTTCTCACGCGCGGCATGACACACGAAGAGGTTATTCGTCTGACAAAGGAAACGCTTGACTTTATTGCCGACTACACGGGAGCCATTCCCGGCGCTACCAAAATTGAGTGCGGAAACTATTTGGAACATGACCTTGAAACCGCGCGAAAATATGCTGCTGCACAGGCAAGGATTTTGAAAGACTGGACGGTTGATCGCCTGCAATATCCCGCGTAATTTGCTTTTTTCGACAAAATGTGATATACTATCCACGTTAATGCGGAAAGGAGGTGCCGATTGATGTTGGATCACCAAAGGATAAAATCGTGGTTTGAAACCGTTTATATGCTGTGCTTTACCGTCGGTGTTCGATCCATTCGGTGCCTCAAAGCATTGGTACGGTTTACACGCTTGATATGGGCGCCGATTGCCCACACGTTGCGCCGCGTATTGGAGTGGTTGTTACTGCGCCATCTGCGCAAATTGTGGACGGAATGGCATCGTATCTCCAAAGATTATCGCTTAGCACGCGAACACATGCAGGAAACCGCACATGACGATCGTCGCCGTGCCTTTTTGCAACTGTTAGCCATGCCGATAGTGGCGATTCGCCGTCATCGCGGCGTATTTCGGGCTGTCCTCAACGTTGCACTTCCCGTGTTGGCAACGGTGGTATTGGTGCTTACCGTACAGTATTGGCTGGGTGCGGAGTTCGCACTGGCACTCAAATATCAAGGCACCCCGATCGGTTATATTGCCGACGAGGGCGTGTATGCCAACGCCGCAACCATCGTGCGCGGCACGATTATTAACTCGGATAATTCCTTTGTTGTCGAACAAGCGCCGGACCTACACGTGGAAGTGCTGAATGCCGATACGACCTTAGGTGAGCAGGAGGTCAGCGATCGCATCATCGCGGCAATCGGTGACGAGCTGACGCAGGCCGCCGGTTTGTTTGTAGACGGCGTGTTCCACGGTGCCTTACCTACCCGCGGTGAGTTGCAGGGGCAGATGGATGCCGTGTTATCCGTTCATAAAACGGATAAGGTGGACGGCGTCGGATTTTTCGCTCAAACACAGATCGTGGAGGGGTTGTACCCGACGGCGTCGCTTACAACGGCGGCTCGTATGAAAGCGTATCTAAAAACCCTTACCGTTCAAACGATGCGTAACATTGAATATACCGAAGCAATCAAATATAAAACGGTATATCAAGAAAGCGCAACGTTGCCGCTCGGTTTTGAAAGCGTACAGCAACCGGGCAAAAACGGTAAGCAGCATGTTTATGCACAGGAGATCTACGTCAACGGTGTGAAAAAATATCAAACGGTTGTTTCGGTTGAAGTCCTTCAAGAGCCCGTTGACCGCGTGGTTTCGATCGGCGCGCAGAAATATAATGAATCTACCGAGCTTGGTGACGGTAAAGCCACCGGTACTTTTATCTGGCCGTTGCCGTATACCAAAACGATCTCCTCGCCGTTTGCATCGCGTTGGGGTTCTTTCCACGGAGCCATTGATATTGCCAACGGCAGTACCAACGGAAAACCCATCATTGCCACGGACGGCGGTACCGTCGTCAAAGCGGAATATCACAGCAGTTGGGGAAATTACGTGCTGATCGACCACGGGAACGGCTTTAAGACCCGTTATGCGCACTGCAGTAAGTTGGAAGTCAAGGAAGGGGACAAGGTCGCGCAAGGTCAATATATCGCTAAGGTCGGCAACACCGGCTATTCTTTTGGTGCACACTTGCATTTTGAGGTTATCAAAAACGGAGTTTTAGTCGATCCGCTCGATTACGTACAACGATAAAAAATACACCGTCATGAGACGGTGTATTTTTTTGTGTGTTGGCAACACTCATGATGAGGTGTTGTGTATGCGTAAATTTATTCGACTGTTTTGCATCGGTGGCGGTGCGTACAACTTAATCGAAATACTGTGGCGCGGGCGTAGCCATTGGTCGATGTTTTTGGTGGGCGGCACGTGTTTTCATTTAATCGGCACCATCGGCACACGGCTTCGCCGTCACGGTGTTTTCGTGATCGGTACCGCTTGCTCCGCCGCCGTGACCGCTGTAGAATATGTCAGCGGATGTCTTCTCAACCGCCGCTTAAAGTTGAATGTGTGGGATTACAGTAAACTACCCGCCAATCTCAACGGACAAGTCTGTTTACTTTACAGCGTATTATGGGGTGGATTGAGTCTGCTGGCATTGCCGGTATATCATCGAATGAACAAAAAAAGCAAGGTCAACTGACCTTGCTTTTACAATGTTCTGAAAGAGGGCAATTATCGCATTTCGGTGAACGCGCTTCACACACCTCACGGCCGAACAGTACCAATCGATGACAAAAATCGTTGCTTTCCTCCGGCGGTAGAAGTTTGCGCAACTGATCCTCTACCTTGCGGGAATCTTTGGTATCGCACAGACCTAATCGATTGGCGATACGGATGCAGTGTGTGTCCGTAACAACGGCACCCGGCATGTGGTAAATATCGCCGCAAATGAGGTTGGCGGTTTTGCGGCCGACACCGGGCAGCGTGGTTAATGCTTCGATACTATTCGGCACCTTGCCGTCAAAGCGATCTTGTATTTGCCGTGCGATTGCCACAATATCCCGTGCTTTCGTTTTGTACAACCCGCAGGAGTGGATATACGGCTCCACGTCCTCCGGCGCTGCCTCGGCAAATGCCTCCAATGTGGGAAAACGCTCAAACAGTGCCGGCGTGACCATATTTACACGCGCATCGGTGCATTGCGCGGACAAACGAACGGCGATGAGTAGCTGCAGGGGATTCTCTGATTCCAATGAACACTGCGCGCCGGGATACCGCTCTTTGAGCTTTTCCACGGCAAACAGCGCCAACTCTTTTTTCTTCATGGCTTTCACCTCTATGCTACCAGTGTATCATGTCGAAAATTCGGTGTCAACGCAAAAAGAAACTTGCATAATAGTCCCAAATCCGCTATGATAATAGGCGGTAGGTGATAACATGGCTCCACTTGCAGATCGCATGCGCCCGAATACGTTGGACGATATGGTCGGTCAACAGCATTTACTCGGTCAAGGAAAAGCGTTGCGCAATATTATTGAATCGGGTAAGATCCCGAATCTTATCTTTTACGGCCCGTCGGGTGTGGGGAAGACCACGCTCGCGCGGATCATTGCACAGCGCACATCTATGCGGCTTCACAAGCTTAATGGCACCACTGCCTCTACTGCTGATATTCGTGCGGTGTTGGATGAGGTGGATACTTTTGCCGGTGCCAACGGCATTTTGTTGTATTTGGACGAGATCCAGTATTTCAATAAAAAGCAACAGCAGACACTGCTGGAACATATTGAAAACGGTAATATCACGTTAATCGCCTCCACCACTGAAAATCCGTATTTCTATATATACAGCGCTATTTTAAGCCGTTCCACGGTGTTTGAGTTCAAAACCGTGGAAGCGGATGAAGTCGCCGATGCGGTGCGCCGCGGATTTGCGTTTTTGGCGGAAGAACAAGGTCGGCAGATCACGGCGGACGACGAAACCGTCATGTGTATTGCACAGGGCTGCGGCGGTGACGTGCGCAAATCGCTCAACGCCGTGGAACTCAGCGTATTGGCTACCAAACCCGATGAAAACGGCGATCTGACCGTTACCATAGATACTGCCCGCGAAGTCGCTCAAAAGAGTGCCATGCGGTACGATAAAGACGGTGACGAGCATTACGACCTGCTTTCGGCCTTTCAAAAATCGTTGCGCGGCTCGGATGAAAATGCCGCCGTCCATTACCTGGCACGCTTGTTAGAAGCGGGCGATCTGCCGTCGGTATGCCGCCGTTTGGTAGTATGTGCCGCCGAAGACGTGGGTCTTGCTTATCCGCAGATCATTCCCATCGTGAAAGCCGCAGTGGACAGCGCGTTGCAGGTCGGCTTGCCGGAGGCGCGTATTCCGCTGGCGGACGCGGTCATTTTGGTGGCGCGCGCGCCAAAATCCAATTCCGGTGAAGCGGCGATCGACGCCGCACTCGCGGACATTCGATCGGGGAAGGCCGGTCCCATCCCGCGTTGCTTGCAAAACAAGCATTTTGACGGAGAAGACGCCGCTCGAAAAGGCCAATTTTACGAGTACCCGCACAGTTATCCGCATCACTGGGTAAAGCAACAATACTTGCCGGATGTTCTTAAGGATGCCGTGTACTACGTGCCCGGTGAAAACAAGACCGAACAATCTTTTGAGGATTACTGGAAGAATATTAAGAAATAGGCAGAAAACGGGAAAAATCGGAAGGTTTTTCCTGTTTTTTTGAGCTGATTCGCCAAATTTCAGAAAAACCGTAAAACATATTGACATTATAAGCAAAAATCGGTATAGTTGTATTCGTTGTTATCACTTGATGACACGCATCTTGGCACAACCAAAAGCGATATGAGGCATCGCCGCAGCCGCGGCATTTTTTTGACGGCTGTGAAAAACCCTTTGCGGAGGGCGTTGCTCAAAGTATCGCGGTTTCCTTCCATGAAGTACATGGGAAACTTTTGTATGCAGCGTGATGCTGTATATACACCGCAAAGGGGGATGCTGTTATGCACACAAAAGAAATCATTTCACTCAAGGACATTACCGTTTCATTTGACGGGGAAAAGGTGTTGGATGGGTTAAACCTCAACATCTCCGACGGAGAGTTCGTCACGCTGCTGGGTCCGTCCGGCTGCGGTAAGACGACAACGCTGCGCATTATCGGCGGCTTCGTGTTCCCGGACAGCGGCAATGTCTTTTTTGACGGGAAAGACATGACCGATCTGCCTGCACACAAACGGCAGGTCAATACTATTTTCCAACGCTACGCGCTGTTCCCGCATCTCAACGTGGAGGATAACGTGGCGTTCGGTATGCGCGTACAGCGCAAGGATAAAGCGGAGATCCGTGAAACGGTCGATCACATGTTGAAACTTGTCAATCTGGTCGGCTTTAATAAGCGCCGTATTGATACATTGTCGGGCGGTCAGCAACAGCGTGTGGCGATCGCGCGCGCCCTTGCCAACAATCCGCGTGTGTTGCTTTTGGACGAGCCGCTCGCGGCATTGGATTTGAAACTGCGCAAGGATATGCAGGTGGAACTGAAAAACATCCAAAAGAGTCTGGGTATTACCTTTATCTACGTCACGCACGACCAAGAAGAAGCGCTTTCCATGTCGGATACTGTAGTGGTCATGGACAACGGCAAGATCCAACAGATCGGCACACCGCAGGATATTTACAACGAGCCGCAAAACGCCTTTGTGGCAGATTTTATCGGCGAGAGTAATATTTTAGACGGTATCATGCACGAGGATTAC
>JAFSGO010000187.1 GCA_017440765.1 Clostridia bacterium | reverse complement strand
TGTTCGACCCGCGGAACCCGTTTACGGGTAGTAAATAATCGGTGCGTGGCTGGCAGGCCAATAAAAAGCGCACTTGTGCGCAGCCAGTATCACATAGGGCTATGCCCGAAAATGAAATACCCCCCGCTATGCGGGGGGATTATTATTTCGCTTTAAAATAATTTTTCGATTTCTATTTGATTTTACAGTGTTATCTGTTATACTAAAGAATAGTACAAAAAACGGAGGATGTGCCATGTGCGGATTTTGCGGATTCACCGGTGACGCGGTCAATCGAGAACAGCTATTACAACAAATGGCGGATAAGATCACCCATCGCGGCCCCGATTCACAAGGCGTGTATACGGATGAGATCCTCGCCATGGCGTTCCGCCGGCTTTCCATCATTGACCTTGAGGGCGGCAGTCAGCCGATCGAAAATGAAGACGGCTCAAAAGTGCTGATGTTCAACGGCGAGATCTACAACTACCGTGAACTGCGCAAAGAATTGCTTGAGGCGGGTCACGTTTTCAAGACCGAAACCGACAGCGAAGTGTTGCTGCACGGGTTTGAGGAATGGGATGCCGATCTTCTCTGTCGCTTACGCGGTATGTTTGCGTTTGCAGTGTGGGACAAGCACACAAAGGAACTGTTTTTGGCGCGCGATTATTTCGGCATCAAGCCGATGCACTATACCCTGCTCCCCGACGGACGGCTCATCTTCGCTTCCGAGATCAAATGCATCTTGGAGCATCCCGATTATCACAAAGAATTTAACACCGCGGCACTGGATAACTATTTATCGTTCCAGTATTCGCTGCCGCGCGAGACCTTTTTCAAGGATATTTACTGCCTGCAACCGGCGCACTACCTGCGCTACCGTGACGGCGAAATAACCGAGACCCGTTATTGGGAAGCGACTTTCACCCCCGATGAGAGTATGACGCTCGACGAGGCAGTGGATCAGATCGACGAGGCCTTCACCAATTCGGTGGAAGCGCACCGCATCAGCGACGTCGAGGTTGGCTGTTTCCTTTCGGGCGGTGTGGATTCCTGCTTTGTGGCTTCGTACTTCGGCGGGCAAAAGGCCTTTACCGTCGGGTTTGATAATGGGCAGCATTACAATGAAACCAATTTCGCCGCCGAGCTTGCCGAAGCGGTAGGAATTGAGCATCACAAGCATCTGATCTCGGAAGAAGAATACTGGGAATCGTTGCCAAAGGTGCAATACGTACTGGACCAGCCGCTTGCCGATCCCGCCTGCGTGGCATTGTATGCGGTATCAAAACTGGCTTCCCAATACGTCAAAGTCGTGCTGTCCGGCGAGGGTGCGGACGAGCTGTTCGGCGGCTATCGCATCTATCACGAGCCCACCTCTCTCGCCAGTTATCAAAAACTACCGCGCACTCTGCGTCGGGCACTCGCCGCGATCGTGCGTGCGATCCCGTTTGATTTCAAGGGAAAATCCTTTATCATCCGCGGCTCCAAAACGGTGGAAGAACGCTTTATCGGCAACGCGTATATGTTCTCGAAAGAGGAAAAAGCCAAACTTCTCAAAGCCATCCCCGCCACCGACCCGACTGCACATACCAAAGAGTGGTTTGAACGGTGTGAGGGGCTGGACGACGTCACGCGCATGCAATACGTGGACATCAACCGTTGGATGGTGGGCGATATCCTGCTCAAAGCCGACCGCATGAGCATGGCACATTCGCTGGAACTGCGCGTGCCGTTTTTGGACAGACGGGTATTTGAAGTCGCCTCGCGCATCCCCACGAAGCACCGCATCGGCGGCGGCACCACAAAACACGCCCTCCGTCTTGCCGCAAAGCGCCATATTCCCGAAAAGGATACCGCGCGTCCGAAACTCGGATTCCCCGTTCCCGTGCGGGTATGGCTGCGCAAGGAAATGTATTACAACAAGGTCAAAGACGCGTTCCTCAGCGCCGATGCCGAACGCTTTTTCAACACCGACGTGCTGGTACGGTTTTTGGACGAGCATTACACCGGCAAGCGGGATAACAGCCGTAAGATCTGGACTGTTTATATGTTCCTTGTATGGTATCATTTGTATTTTGGTGATTAAGAAAAGCCGCTCTATGCGTAAAACTGCGCATAGGGCGGCTTCTT
The DNA here is from genome assembly GCA_017440765.1 of Clostridia bacterium. GTDB lineage: Bacteria > Bacillota > Clostridia > Oscillospirales > Acutalibacteraceae > RGIG3009. The sequence goes on along the minus strand of JAFSGO010000187.1, from coordinate 16,626 downwards.
GCCACTATCGGTCGAAGGGGTTGACAAATCGGAAATTTACAGTTATACTGCGTAAAGTCGTGATATCATCACGGCTTTGGAGGTATAGATGAAACAACAACTGCTTGGCTGTTTGGCTTTTTGCAAACGACATGCAGCCGTTTGCATCGCCATAGGACTTGGTGTATTGTCGGTACTGATGCTGCTCGGTATGACCGCAGCGCTGCGCTCTGTCACCGTTAACGATAACGGGCAGGCCTTGACCGTGCTGACGTTCAGCCGCGATCATGAAAGCATTTTAGCAAGCGCCGGCATCACGCTGCAACCGCAAGACGTGGTAACCGCATCCGCAACCGAAATCGAGATCGATCGGGCCTTTCACGTCACCGTAGCCGTAGAGGGCGGTGACTCCACCACACTGTGCGTAACCGAGGGCACCGTCGCCGACGCGCTCAAAAGCGCACAGATCAATACCGTCACACACACGTTAATCGAATACGCTCCGGAGGATACGCTCACCGCCAACATGGTGATTGACGTAAAACCGCTGGAAAACACTCTCCGCACCGAAACGGAAGTGATCGCGCATGAAACCACGCTCACCTTTTCCGATGATTTGCCTGCGGGTAGCCGTTCGACACAGCAAAAAGGTGCCGCAGGCGAAAAGACGGTCGTCTACCGCGATTATTTCAAAGACGGCAAACTGGTGGAGACCGAAATCGTCAGCGAAACGGTAACCAAAGAGCCGGTCACGGAGCTGGCAACCGTCGGCGCAGGCGCGCTGTCGATCTCACCGGAAGCACTCACCATTGATGCAAACGGTATTCCGCAGAAATACAAACAGGTATTAAGCGGCACCGCTTGCGCCTACACCGCCAAAGAAGGCGCGCGCACCTCAACGGGCACGATCCCCGCAGTCGGCACGGTGGCTGTCAATCCGAAAATCATTCCTTACGGCTCGAAGCTGTTTATCGTGTCGGAAAGAGGTTACGTATACGGCTACGGTGTCGCATCCGATACCGGCGGCGGCGTGCTTACCAATCGCATTCTGGTGGATCTGTACATGGATACCACCGAAGACTGCTTCCAATTCGGAAGACAACAAGTAAACGTCTATATATTGGAATAATATTAAAAGCGCTTCTCGGAAACTATTCCCGAGAAGCGCTTTTTTGTGATTTACAAAACAATTCGCGAAAACCGATATAGAGGAGTAAGACCCCAAAGCCGCGCCGCAACAGATCCGTATCCATACCGCTTGCCAAAAAAGCGGCAAGCGCCGAGGTGGCGACCCCCGCCACCGAGCACCACAGCACCGCTTTCCATTCCACACGTCGGTTGCGGATATGCGCGATAAGCGCGGTCGGCGCGCAACACAAAAAATACAGTAAATTGATCCCGCCTGCGCTATATTGATCCACTGCGGCAAAGGTCGTCAGATAAACGATGAGCAACGATCCGCCGCCGATCCCAAAGCCGCTGATAATACCCGTGATAAGCCCTACCGCGATGGCAAGCGCGATCTTCATAATAAAAGCACCGCCCTTACCCCACCGTACAGCAATAAGATGCCGAACAAACGGCGCAAAAGCGTTGCCGACATATTTTTAAAGAAATACCCCGACAACACGCCCCCTGCTGCACCGCCGATCAGATACGGCCAGGCAAGCCCCAAATCCAAGCCGCCGCGCATCCAAAAGACGATCAGCGACACTACGGATAACGGTACAATGATCGCGATCGAGGTAGCAAACGCGTGTTTTTGTTTCATGCCCGTCCACGATGTCAAAAGCGGCACCAAAAACAAGCCGCCGCCCGACCCGAACAGACCGTTCGCCGCACCCGCCAGTGCACCCGTGATCAAATATTTAACGGTCGGTTTCATCAGAGCACCCCCATTTTGAGTTAGCCAAAAAGCGCCGAAATCCCGCCCTTTTGGGTTGGTTCGAGTTTCCATGCTTTGGATAGGGTGTGCCGTTAAAGGGAAAAATGTGCGTTACGGTAACCGCGACACGTGATGGCGAAGATAAAACAATGACAAGACCATCGCTTCCATTTCGTCGCGGTCACGCAACCCGGTATACCAGAACATGCGGTATAAGGCACTCTCGTCCGATAACAGATCCTCCCGAGAGCGCAACATTCTCCCCCACTCCTCCGGGATGGGGTCGGTATACTGCCTTTGGAGAAATTCTTCGGTTTTCTCGGCTCCCATTCTTCCTTCCAGCAGATCAAGACAAAGATCGATCTCCTCAAACAATTCCTTTTTCCTCATTGTATTCACCGTCCATTTATATTAGTTTATAACATTTTCTATTAGGAGTCAATATTTCATATCGTTATGTCGCATAATGTGGTTGAGGTGAATTTCATGAGACCACTCAAACAACAACTCAGCATTACCTTGGACGGCGATGTTATCGAACGGATCAAAGTATTAGCCGAAGAGCAGGACCGCTCCGTATCCCAGTACATCAATTTAGTGTTAAAAAGCCATTTGAAACGAGTAGACGAAAAGAACGCCAAAAAAGCATAACAAAACCCCGAGGTCCTTTCACGACCTCGGGGTTTTAAATTGTTGGTTAATGGTTTTTTATTTATCGTAAATTTTGATTCGCAGATTGTTACGACAATCGGTTATCCTCAGTGCATGGGACTATCCCCTTCTTAAATAATTTTCAGGAAACCTCGCTTACAAATCATGTGAATCACCTTGTTTCTCAAAAGTTGGTTTGCTTAACTTCGAGTCAAAACTTAACAGATCTTTGGACTCACCTCTTTCGGTTTTTTCCGAGGGTTGGTATTCAGCCCACGGGACTCACTCCTTTTCTGTAATCTCGTCTTTTTATCTCTTTCCTTCTGTCACCTACAATATACCATACGCTATGTGCATTGTCAATAGTTTTTTTAAACTTTTTTAAAAATTTTTATTCAACATTTTTCGCACTTGACGAGCGAACCAAAAATGAGTACAATAGAAGCAGACCAAAAAGAACGGAGAATACGCATATGTCTGAAGAATACGGAAACGATATTGTCACCGTCGTGGATGACGAAGGCAATCAACATGAATTTGAAATTCTGGATATGATCGAAACGGATACCGGCCGCTACGTAGCGCTGTTACCGATCTATCACGATCCGAGCGAAATGCTTAACGACGACGGCGAACTGGTGATTTTGACCGTCAAGGAAGAAAACGGCGAAGACCTTCTTCTCCCCATCGAGGACGACGACGAGTTCGACGAAATCGCCGAGATCTTTGAGGAGCGTCTTGCAGAGCTCTACGAAGTGGAAGAATTGGAGTCACCGGCCGACAACTAACGTTTGTCCCCCTGCTCTGTGCGTGGACCTGTCCCCTTTTAACCCTACTACACTTTGTCTACGGGAGCCTTGCTCCGAAAGCGGATTGCAGACCTCCCCGCCCTCGGCGGGACGAAGGGAGCGCGAACCTTTTGGGCGGCAACCCACCTGCTTCTGATTAGTAGCAGGTTATGCGGGGGCATTACGGCAGAGCGGGGCAACACACAAAAGGTAACGACCCGATACGATGTTCGTATCGGGTCGTTGTTTTTTATTTATTGGGAATCAACGGCACGTAATTGATCGCTTCGGCGACCGGCTCACGCATCCACAAGGACGGTGACACGCGAACGGTAAAGCCGCACCCCGCTTCCGCACCCCATTCGGAAACGTCTGCCTGCGGTAGAGCATACGCCGCCATGATGAGCATGATGACGCCACCGTGGGTACAAATAACCGCATCGCCGTCTCCCTTTTTCATCACGTCTTCTACAATCGACTCAAACGCCGCCATCACGCGTGCCTGGAACGTAGCAGCATCCTCCCCGCCGGGAATCGCAGTCGTAGCGCCCGTGATCCATTTCTGAAACTCGTCGTCACACTTGAGTTCCTCTGCACTTTTGCCGTCCCATTCGCCGAAATCGCATTCGGCAAGTTCCGCAACAATCTCGGCATTACTGTTCGGGTACAAGGTTTCCACCGTTTGGCGGCAACGGGTAAGCGGACTTGTGTAAAAATACTTGGCAGCGGGATACTCCGCCTCTTCTTTTTTGTGAAGCAGGTCTGCAAGACCTGCGGGTGACAGCGGCAGATCGGTCTTACCGATATACAAGCCCTGCTCGTTAGCGGCGGTCAAGCCGTGCCGGATCAAATGAATTTTATAACTTTTCACAGAAAATTCCTCCTAATATCGGTGGATTCGACAATTTACAAATCGTAATATCTGCGTTATAATGAAAAACCCACCGTATAATTTTGTGGATTTCACAAGATAGGAGCGACTTTAAATGCCAACCGGTTTTGCGCGCACCTTGATGCTGTTGCGAAAGGAACGCGGTATCAGTCAAAAACAAGCGGCCGCCGCTTTAGATATATCTCAAGCTTTGCTTTCACACTATGAAAAGGGCATTCGTGAATGCCGCTTGGAGTTTGTGGTGCGTGCCGCCGATTATTACAACGTATCGTGCGACTACCTGCTCGGCCGTACGCCGGATAAATCCGGTGCTATGTTAACGGTAGACGATCTGCCGGACGGTGAACCGAACGCAAAAGACGGTCGCGCGGTGGACAACATGCTGCCGGTGTTGAACAAAAAATTAACGCTCAACGCGATCAGCGTGTTGTTTGACATTCTCAAGCGGTGTAAACATAAAGAACTGACCGCTGAGGTATCCGAGTACTTAAACCTTGCGATCTATACCGTGTTTCGCAGTTTATACGCGGCGAACACCAAAAACCCGAACGCTTTATTCGCCCTGCCGGAAACCTACTGGCAACCGGTCGTGAACGGCGAGATGGGCATCGGTGCGGCACACATCCGCAAGATCGCCAGAGAAGCGTTTTCGGAATCCAAAGCACCGTCGATGCTGCCGGATGCGCTGGCAAAAGCGTATCCGCTGTTAGCTTCGTCACTGATGAACGTTTTGAAAAACGCAGAAGAATCCATTGAACAGTAACTCTGTATAATACGAAAGAAAATGCGCGAGTGTTCTCGCGCATTTTTTTATTTGAAGACCCAACCGCGCTGAATACGGAAACTGAGCAAAAACAAAAGGCAATCCACAATGAGCTTAAGAAGCGTCTCGTTCCAGTTGAGCAGAGCATACAACCCGCTGGTTGCAAACGCCGAAAGCGACGCCTGGGCCACGCTGAGGATACAATACCTGAGCAACCGACTTCCGGTGTTGCCATGACTCTTGAACACGGTTTTTTTGTTTACGGTAAAGTTAAACAAACCCGACAGAACGCGTGCCGCATAGGTGGCAATTATAATTCGAATCTCCGTGGCAACAAACGGGAACAACCAACCAAAAATTGCCACAAATAAAGTAAAGGCAAGAATATCCACCACAAACGACGACAGCGACGCGGCGATGAATTTCAAAAACACCGAATAGATACGCACGGAATCGAGCAACGGATTAAAATGCGAAGACTTGTTCTCCTCTATGTACACCGTTTCGATCGGCACCTCCAAAAGGGCGATACCGGATTCGTGTGCATCCAAGATCATATTCATTTCATACTCAAAGCGCTCGCCCTTGGTGGCCAAGAAACGGCGCATCGCCTGCGGTGAAAAGCCGCGCAGACCGGTCTGAGTATCCGACAGCGTGATGCCGCACAACAGCCGAAGCACACGGCTGGTAGTGCGATTGCCAAAACGGCTGCGCGCCGGAATATTGGGGTTGTTATTCGAAAAATCACGGCAACCCATCACCAAGGCATCGGGATGTTCTACAACCGCTTTTGCCACGGCAACGGTGTCGGCAATGCGGTGCTGCCCGTCCGAATCCACCGTGACGGCACCGAGGCAGGGCTCATCCTCATTCAGCAGATGATTGAACGCCGTTTTCAGCGCTCTGCCTTTCCCTTGATTCACAGCATGACGAAGCACGGTACAACCGTAGTTGTCCCGTGCCGCCTTAAAGTATTCGTCATAATCCGCACTGCTGCCGTCGTTGACGACAAGTAAGCGCGCAAAGCCCGCCTCGCGCAGATCCGCCAGCAAGCTGAGTAATTTATCATCGGGATTCAGCGATGGGATAATGATCGCCACAGAACGATAAAGCTCCATATGTGCCTCACCTCTGCGATCCATTATACCACATATTGTGAGGTTTTTCAACCGCTTTTGAGGGATTTATACAAACGGATATACTCGTTCGCCGAACGACCCCAACTGAAATCGCATCGCATGGCACGATCGGTCAACAACTTCCAATCCGCTTCGTTATGATAGGCACCGATGCCGCGGCGAATGGCGTATAACATATCATCGGCATTATACGTCTTAAAGGTGAAACCGTTTCCGAAACCGTCACCGCAATCCTGGATCGAATCCTTAAGTCCACCGGTCTCACGCACGATCGGCACCGCACCGTAGCGGCAGGCAACCATCTGCGACAGACCGCACGGTTCGCTCTTGGACGGCATCAAGAACAGATCGGAGGCGGCATATATCTTCTGTGCCAATTCAGGAACAAATCCGGAGCAGAAACAGAATTTTTCGGGGTATTTCTCATACATCGAGCGGAAGAAGGTTTCATACGTCCACTCGCCCGAGCCGAGGATCACGACCTGCACGTCGTCCTGCATCAGTTCCTCAAACACGTGCTGCACCAGATCAAAGCCCTTGTGCGAGGCAAGACGGCTGACCATACCGATCAGCGGTACGTCGCCGCGCACCGGCAACCCTAACCGCTCCTGCAACGCTTTTTTATTGACCGCTTTACCCGACGGATCCTCCGCCGAATACGGTGCAAACAGATACGGATCGGTGGCAGGATCATAGTTATCGGTATCGATTCCGTTGAGAATACCCGACAGTTTCCAACTGCGCAAGCGCAGAATCGAATCCATGCCATGCGAGAACCACGGGTCAAGCAATTCCTCGGCATAGGTCGGGCTAACGGTACTGACGCGATTCGCGGTTTCAATACCCGCCTTCATCAAATTGATGCAATCGCCGTGCTGTACGATGTCACGCGCCTCGTCAGGCAAGCCGAACACGTCGCCCAAAATTTCCATACCGTAGATACCTTGATATTGGATGTTATGAATGGTATACAGGGTACGAATGGAAGAATACGGTTCTTCCTTGCCGTAAAACAGCGTGTGATACACCGGAATAAGCGCACTTTGCCAGTCGTTGGCGTGGATCACGTCCGGTTTAAAATCGATATACTTGAGCATTTCCAGCACCGCGCGGGAGAAGAACGCAAAGCGTTCCGCATCGTCGTAGTGACCGTAAAGCCCCTCGCGCTTGAAATAATACTGGTTATCCAACAAATAGTAGATAACGCCGTTCACCTTTGCCTCGAAAACGCCGCAATACTGGCGACGCCACGACACGGGAACGGAAAAACTGGTAAGGAAGGTCATTTTCGCACGCAGTTCTGACGAAATACACTCGTATAACGGCATCACCACGCGACAGCCGACCAGCCGTGCACGCAACGCGCGCGGCAAAGAACCGGAAACATCCGCAAGACCGCCAGAGGCCGCAAACGGACGAGCTTCGCCGGTAGCAAATAATACTTTCATACGCCTTATACCATCGTGCCTTTCTTCACGGAAACGGGGTAATCCGCACAGCCCTTCAGCGAGCGGCGATCCCGAATACACACGTTCTTGTCTGTAATAATATATTCCATGGTGCTCCCCGCACCGATCACGCTGCCCTGCATCAGAATACAGTGATCGATCACCGCGTCGCGGTCAACGTGAACGTCGCGGAACAAAATAGAATCACGCACCGCACCGTCGATCTTACAGCCGTCAGCGACCAAGGAATCCGCTACCTGCGCATGCAAACCGTACAGCGCCGGTGCACAGTCACGCACCTTGGTGTAGATCGGACGATTGGCAACGAACAGCTTTTCGCGAACGGCAGGATCCAAGAGCGCCATATTGGCTTTGAAATACCCGGCAAGCGACGAGATCGTCATGGTAAATTCGGGAATCTCATACGCATACAGATGACGGTCGCCGATATGACGCTGTAAGACATCCCATTCAAAGCTGTACTGATTACGGCTGACCGCATTTTCCACCAACTGCATGAGCAGCGTGCGGGAAACAACGTATAAGCCGATACCGTAAAGTGCCTCGCCGAGAGCACGGCGGGTGATGATCATATCGGTGATGCGGCCTTTGTCGTTCGCCGTGATAATGGGTGATGCAATATTTTCCGGTGCCGTGCCGCGCAGGCAGGCAACCGTAATATCCGCCCCACTCTCCACGTGGAACTCCACCAATCGGCGGTAATCAATGTTGCCGACGATATGGCAATCGGATAGGATCACGTAGTCATGACGGGAATTTTCCAGAAAACGGCGCACACCGGCAAGAGGCGCGATCCTGCCGTCGTACTGATCCTCCGACGCCCCAAACGGAGGCAGGAAATAAAGTCCCTGCGCTTTGCGGGACAGATCCCACGCCTTACCGGATCCCAAATGATCCATCATGGACTGATAGTTGCTCTTGGTAACAACGCCAACCTTCGATACACCCGCGTTCACAAGGTTGGAGAGCGTAAAGTCCACCAAGCGGTATCGACCGCCGAACGGAACAGAGCCCATTGCGCGATTCCGCGTAAATTCAGGAAGCGCGTCGTCGTGCATGTTGGGGAACAGTAAGCCAAGTACGGTATTACCATTCATTTCACTTCTCCTCCTTTGCAACGTCATGATCGATCATGGCTTTGGCGGGAATGGTTGCGCCCGCGCCGACCGTGACACCCGAGGCGATCACGGCGACGCCCCACTCGTCAAGTTCTTGCATATCCTCCGGTCGCATACCGACCGTCGCATCTTCTTCAATAACCGCGTTTTCCGCAACGATGGCATATTGCACCACCGCGCCTTTTTTCACCGTAACGCCCGGCATAATGATGGAGTCACGAATCTGTGCTCCCTCCTCGATTGTAGCACCGGCAAACAGCACGCTGAAATCCACGTTACCGCGAATATCACCACCCTCGGTGATCATGCTGTTCTGCACCTTGGCGGTACTGCTGATAGAATGCGGCGGCAAACCGGGTGTGCGGGAATAAATGCGCCAGGTGTCGTCCGACAGATCTAACGGAACCTTGGGATTGAGCAGGTCCATATTGGCTTCCCATAAGCTGTCGATCGTTCCCACGTCTTTCCAATACCCCTCAAAGCGATACGCGTACATCCGCTCACCCGCTTTGAGCATCGTCGGTAAAACGTTTTTTCCGAAATCGTTTTGTGACTTCGGATCGTTTTCATCCGCCGTCAGATATTCCTTGAGCTTTTTCCAATTAAACACGTAAATGCCCATGGATGCCAAATTGCTCTTCGGATTTTTCGGTTTCTCCTCAAACTCATACACTGCATTGTCAGGGTGCGTGTTGAGTATGCCGAAACGGCTTGCTTCCTCCCACTCCACTTCGATAACGGCAATGGTGCAATCGGCATTGTTTTTCTTATGTTCCGCAATCATTTTGGCATAATCCATCTTGTAAATATGGTCGCCCGAGAGCACCAGCACGTATTCAGGATCATACCGTTCGATGAACACCATGTTCTGATAGATCGCGTTGGCAGTTCCCTTATACCAATCCGCTCCCTTGTTGCGCTGATACGGCGGCAGCACGTGAACACCCGCCCCCATACGGTCCAGGTCCCACGGCTCGCCGGAACCGATATAATCGCTCAGTTCCAACGGTTGATACTGCGTCAAAACACCGACCGTTTCAATGCCGGAGTTGACACAGTTGGACAGCGGGAAATCAATGATGCGATACTTGCCGCCGTAGGGCACGGCGGGCTTGGCAACGGTGGTAGTCAGCGCATACAAACGACTTCCTTGGCCACCGGCGAGCAGCATTGCCACACATTCTTGCTTCCGAAACATACAAAGACCCCTTTCAAGTCTTATAATCCACTATTTTTATCATATCAAACCCATTCTCAAAAATCAAGGGCTTTTTGGTTGTTTTCTAAAAATATATTAACCGCCCATCCTTTGTTATTGTGCAACTTGACCAAGAAAAGTCCTCTATTTTTTCTCAAGTCTCCAGTATAGCAAAAACGTTCGGGAAATACAGTCGAAAAAAATCACCCTGATCAAAATCAGGGTGATGATGTTTGTTGGGGTTACATAAGCCCAAAACTTATTTGTAAAGCGTGATCAATGCGTGTCATGGCCGTATCGTCGAGGCGTCCCATATGTTCGCGCAGACGTTTCTTATCAATGGTACGGATTTGTTCCAGCAACACAACGGAATCGCGGGTCAACCCGCTTCCCTCCGTATTGACCTGAATATGCGTCGGCAAACGCGCCTTATCCTTTTGGCTGGTGATGGCAGCAGCGATCACGGTGGGACTGTGGCGGTTGCCAACGTCGTTCTGAACGATGAGAACGGGGCGTGTTCCCCCTTGCTCCGAACCGATAACCGGACTGAGATCAGCATAGTAAATGTCTCCGCGGCGAACGTTCATCATCGCGTGTTCCCTCCTTTTTCATCTTCCGAAAATAGTTTGTCCTTAAATTCGGTCTCTTAATCATTGTATGCTCGTCCAATAAATTTGACATAAAAGAGGTAAGAGACACATACGATGCAAAAAGGGGGCGAAAAAATGGCGATTGCCGAGGATATTTACAGGCGATGTCGTGTATGCACCGACAAAGCCGCAACCGTACTGACCGATATGATCAAAGGCAACAAACTCGAGCCAACGGCGGTGCGTGCACGCCGCACGGCGGCCGATATTGCAGGTGATACGGCATACGCTTTGCTTGGACACGCCTTCATCACGCCGATCGATCGTGAAGATCTGTGGTTACTGCGAGAGACCGCCGAGCGCCTTTTGTGCACGGCAGAGGACACGGCAATACTGCTGTATCACTGCAGGCAGCAGTTACCTTGTACGTGCGAGCCCGTCATTCGTGCGGTTGCCGCATGCTGCACAGCAACGGAACAGATCCTCGAAAACGTTCCCAACCCGGACGGCACCGCACAGCAGATGCGCCTTCTGCGTGAAGCCGAGCGCACCTGCCACACGACCATACACGACTATTTCGCGGACGCCACCGTGCGGCACATCTGCGAGAGTACGTACCGCGTGATCGCAGCGTGCGAACGGCTGATCGCCGTTTTACGCTATACGGCGATGAAAAACGGATAAAAAAACCTTCCCCCTCAAAAAACGAAGGGGAAGGTTTTTGTGTTATTAGGATTTTTTCTTGCGAATACGGAAGCTGAGCAGTATCACCAGTTGAGCAGGAATCCATAAAAAAACCAAAGACCACAGATCGTGAACATAGGAATGGAAAATAAAATACGCCAACGCGAAGAGCGACGCGACCAACAAAGAAACGGTCAGCAGATGATAGCGCCCGCGTTGCCACACACTGTTCAGCACCAACAAGGTAATCAGCGACACCGGCACAGCGCACAAAAACACCAGCCAAACCAGTTTGTCAAGTGTCCAGTGCAGAATCAAAAACAACAGAATCGCCAACGTCCAAATACCCGCCACGCAAACACCGGTAATCATGGACGGGCTGTACCGAATCTTAGCAGTTTTACCGTCCCACGCATCATGGGAGGTAAGCATCCAATCCACCGTGACACCGAAATGGTCGGCAATCGCCTTGGCAACCACCAGATCCGGCATTCCCTCGGCACGTTCCCATTTGGAAACCGATTTGTCCGAATAATTGAGCGTTTCCGCAAGCTGTGCCTGCGTCATGCCGGCATCGGTACGCAAACGAATCAGGTTACCCGCAAATACATCTTTAATTTGCTCCACGCTCAGTTTCTCCTTTCTTCCAACCGCAGGACTTCTTCCACGATCTTCTCGGCAACGTCCACGCCGGTGCAAGCGGTGATTCCGGCCATTTGGGCGTTGGAATTGACCTCACAAACCAATCCACCGCAAAGCAGGTCAACGCCGCCGAACCGCAATCCCAGCAGACGGCAACAACGCACCGCCAGCGCCTCCTCCTCGGGTGTGGGGGTATAGGCAAGCGCCTCGCCTCCGTGTGCGATATTCGCGCGAAAATCCGAGGGGTTTACCCGCTTCATCGCGGCAACGACACGATCGCCGACCACGTACAAACGCTTATCCTCCCCTGCCGCCTCGCGGATAAATTCCTGCAACAAAAACGGGCGGTGACGCATCCCGTACGCAAGCGTATGCAGTTGCTCGCGTGTTTTAGCCAGATATACCTGCTCACCGAGCGAGCCGAAGCACTCCTTAACTACCAACGGAAAACCGAGTTCCCGTTCCGCAGCGGTTAAAAACGGTTCGATCGGTTCAGCAACCTCAACGTAGGTCATCGGAGCAAGCAGCGTTTTCGGCATCGGGATACCGTGTTCTGCCAGCACGCGATGCGTTTCGCTTTTGTCGTCGCAGAGCGCAACAGCAGCAGCGGAATTGTATACCGAAACACCGGCTGATTCCAAGGCGCGCGCCAAACGCGTATCCTTATCCCAAAACAGCACCACGTCACCCGCACGAACGGGGTCCACCGATACTATGGGAGCAAGAGTAACGGTACACTCTGTGTTTTTAAGAACGCACACACGCGCCCCCGCTCGCAGAAGGGCGGCTTCCAACCGCCGAACCGGATCGGGCGGTGTCGTGTTCCAAAAACCGTTATAAATCACAAAATAGGTTTTCATGTGTAACTATGCTCCACTGTTAAAACAACAAACAATCGCGGATCCACCATCTGTAAACGCCGTTCGATCTCCGCCTGCAGATCGGTCTTTTGATACTTAAACGGAACAACCACGTCAAAAATGACGTTAATACGCTGTTCGCCGCGCACCAAGCGAAAATCATGAATGCTCAGGGCGGGATCAATGTCTTCCAGAATCGTCTCGGTCAACATCCGAAGCTCACGCACCTGCTCATCCTGCGTATCCACCGGATCCATGTGTATACACGCCGTGATATTGAGTTCGCAAACCAATCGGCGCTCCACGGCATCGATCAGTTCGTGACTATGTAAAATATCCCCGTGCGCCGGCACCTCCGCGTGCAACGACACAATACAGCGGCCGGGACCGTAATTGTGCACGATGAGATCGTGAACACCAACAATCCCCTCGTTTTCCAGTACGATGTTTCGAATCCGATCCACAAGTTCCGGATCCGGCGCCTCACCAAGCAGCGGGGAGAGCGTTTCTTTGAGCACCGAGAAACCGGACCAAACGACAAATAATGAAACCGCCGCACCAACGTAACCGTCGATCGGAAGATCGGTAACAGCAGTAAACACCGAGGAAACCAGCACCACCAAGGTGCAGATCACGTCGTTGCGACTGTCCGTTGCGGCAGCGATCAAGGTGTTTGAGCGGATGCGGCCACCGATATTGCGGTTAAACCGCGCCATCCACAATTTCACAAGGATCGATGCCGCCAGAATCACTGCCGTCACCCACGAAAACGCAGAGGGAGACGGGTTCACAATCTTTTCAAACGCACTTTTAGCAAGTTCAATACCGGCGAGCATAATAAGTGCCGCCACGGTCAGCGCAGACAAATATTCCATTCTTCCGTGACCGAACGGATGCTCTTCGTCCGGCGGTGAGCCAGCCAAGCGGAACCCAACCAGCGTCACCACGGAAGACCCGGCATCGGATAAGTTGTTGAATGCATCCGCAATAATAGCAACACTACCGGACAACGCACCGGCAAGCAACTTAAACAAAAACAAAAGGACGTTCGCCGAAAGTCCGGCAACACCAGCCAACTTGCCGTAAGCAGTACGGACCGACGGAGCAGCGATATTCTCATGATCGCGAACGAAACGGCGGATCAACGCTTTGGTAAGCATTTGAAATCCTCCCCTTCCGCGAGATCGTGGCCGACGATCTTGCTGATCGCCTCAAACACAAAGCGGAAATATCCCGCTCCGTAATGATGAAATTGGCGGCGGCGCAGCATCTCGACCAACTGCGTTGCCGTGACCCAACGTGCCTGCGATACTTCCTCACGCTGCAGGCGCATATCCGGCACCGCAATATCACGGCGAACCAGCCACACGTCACACAGCGAGTTGCGGCGCACCAATCGGCCGAGAAACTCAAACTCCGTTTGAGGGAGCTGAATCCCCAACTCCTCGCTCAGTTCACGCCGTGCCGCATCCGGGCTCTCCTCTCCGGCAATAACCGAGCCGCTGGTCACCGCCCAGATATTCGGCATCAGCTTGCGGCTCTTGGAACGGCGCTGAATCAGCACGCGATCAACGGAGTTGACGATCCAAATATGTACCACTTTATGGTATTCGCCTGCGTGCAGGCGCTCACCGCGTCGGATCGTACGACCAAGCGGCACGCCGTTTCGGTCGAACAACTCCCAACGTTCCATGTATCATCAACTCCTTCCAACACAATACCATTCTATATTTTACCTTCTTTTGGCACAAATGTCCACCTTTTTTTATTGACATGACAACACTCTTTGCGTACAATGGTAGGTATATGTTGAAAGTGAGGTGTACCGCCATGGAAAACGTGCGTTTGGATACGTTGGTACGAGAGCAGTTCCGCGTATCGCCGGAAGAAGCAACCGGTCTTATCATGGCGGGACGCATTTGGATCGGTCACGTGCCGATGGACAAGCCCGGCATGACCGTGGCGGCAGATACCGTACTCACGCTGCTTGAAAAACCGAAAAAATACGCCAGCCGCTCGGGATATAAGCTTGCCAAGGCCTTGCAGGAATTCTCGCCCGACGTCACGGGCAAGGTCGTCTGCGACATCGGTGCCAGCAACGGCGGCTTCACGGATTGTCTGCTGCAAAACGGTGCGCAGCACGTGTATTCCGTTGACGTGGCATACGGCATCCTCGCCTGGGAACTGCGCAACGATGAACGCGTAACCGTATTGGAACGCACCAACGCCCGCAACCTGACTGCTGAACAACTCGGCGCGGTGTGCGATCTCGTCACCGCCGACGTTTCGTTTATCTCACTAACCAAAATCTTCCCGGCCATGCGGCGGGTGCTGATTCCGGACGGCGTTGTGATCACACTCATTAAACCACAGTTTGAAGCAGAGCGTCGTCAGCTTGGCAAAAACGGCGTACTGAAAGATCCCGCCGACCTACCGCCATTGTTGTGCCGTTTGTTTGATTCAGCGGCAGAAAACGGACTGTACGTCAAAGACTTAACCGTATCCCCCATTCACGGTACCAACGGGAACGTGGAATATTTAGCGTATTTTGAAAGTGACGCACCGCTTTCGAGCGAACAGCGGCAACAACTGATCGATAAGGCACTGGCTCAAACGCCGGATGATTGAGGAAACTTATGAAACGAGTATTGCTTTTAACGGCGGCGCTGTGCGTGCTGCTAACGGGATGTATCGGCACTGCGACGACCCCCGTCACATCCTCCACGACCGATACCACAACCGTATCCACCACCACAACAACCACCACAACAGAAGCCACCACCACGACCACAACGGTCACGACGGTGGGCGGATCTTTGAGTGTGGTCACCACCCAGCCGAACGATCCGGACGGGTTTGCCCTGACCGACGAACAGATCGCCTCCCTTGATGCGCTGATCGCCTCTTACGAAGGCACGCTATCGGTCGGGTATTACGACATCACCTCCGGATACCAATATATCTATAACGGCGACATCACCTTTGATGCCGCCAGTCTTATGAAAGCACCTTTCTGCCGATACGTGCTGGGGATGGCGGAGCAAAACGAACTGGATCTGTCAAGCGAGCTGACCTACACCGAGGACATGCTTCTCAGCGGAACGGGCATCATTAAAGATGCTGAGTTTGGAACGGTATACACGCAGGAGGAACTGATAAAGCTCTGCATCCGCAGAAGCGATAATATCGCTTTTAAAATGCTGCGGCAGGTGTATCCGGCAGCCGGCTTTAAACAATATGCGCGTTCCATCGGGATCACGGATATTGCCGGCATCAAAAACGTGAGCGCCAGCAATATTAACGCGGCGAACGCCATCACCTACATGAAAGATATTTACACCTACATCACAGGTGATACGCAATACGGCAAAACGCTCGAAATGCACATGCGCAATACCGTCAACCCCATGATCCGTTCCAAATATCCGGTCGTGCGCAAGTACGGCTGGATGAAAGGTGCCTATCACGACATGGCGATCATTAAAGCCCCCCGCCCGTACATACTGGTCATCCTATCGGATCACGATGAGGGCTCCGACGAGGACGAGGAAATGTTCCGCGTGATCTCCGCAGCCATTGAAGCCGTATCGGGAAACTAAACTCATAAAAAACGCGCCGAAGGACAAGTCGTCCTTCGGCGCATTTTCACTGCTTATCAAAGATTGGCGTGTTTAAACAACTCACTCAACGGTGTTTTAATGGCATTAGATAATTCAAACAACATATCCAGTGAGATACCGGTGTTCGCATTTTCAATGCGGCTGATAGTTTCATAACTAACATCCATCGTATCTGCCACTTGTTGTTGCGTTAACCCGTGCAATTTTCGAAAATAACTAACGGATAATCCCAAATTGCGATATTGCTCATAATGTTGATCATTCACACTCATCACCATATATAGTATATTACACATAACGAGTTGACTTACTGATATAACATGATATATAATTGATTTACTAAATCAT
>JAFSGO010000186.1 GCA_017440765.1 Clostridia bacterium | reverse complement strand
GCATCATCGGTGCGGAATAGGGGTTCATGATCGCCGCCGACAACCCGTTTTCCAACGCGAGCGTAAAGAACGTGCTGTTGACAGCGTCCCGTGCCGGCAGACCGAACGACACGTTCGATACCCCCAGCGACGTATGACACCCGAGCTCTTCTCGAATCCGCTTTAACGCTTTAAGCGTCACCAGCGCCGACGTTTGATCCGCGCTGACCGTCATCGCCAGCGTGTCAAACACGATCTCGTGTTTCGAAATGCCGTATTCCGCCGCTGTTTTCAAAATCTTACGAGCAATAGCCACGCGCCCCTCGGCGGTATCGGGAATCCCGTTTTCGTCGAGTGTGAGTGCGATCACCACACCGCCGTACTGTTTCACCAGCGGGAAGATCGCGCGCATGCTTTCCTCTTTGCCGTTGACGGAATTGATCAGCGGCTTGCCGTTCACACGGCGCAGTGCCGCCTCCATCGCCGTCGCATCGGCGGTGTCGATCTGAAGCGGCAGATCCAAGATCGCCTGCAGCTCGCACACCGCACGCGTGAGCATATCCGTTTCGTCAATATCGGGGAGCCCGACGTTGACGTCCAAAATATGTACACCCTTTTCCTGCTGTGCCACGCCCTCTTTCAGGATGTAATCCATATCGTTTTCCAAAAGGGCTTGCTTAAACCGTTTTTTACCCGTGGGGTTGATGCGCTCGCCGATGAGGATCGGCTCGTCCCCAAACACCACCGCGTGGGTGTAGGAGGATACCACCGTTTGCGCCTTTTGCGGTATGGTAAGCGGCACCGCATCAGCCGTTTCGGCGGTCAGCGCGGCAATATAGTCAGGGGTCGTTCCGCAACAACCGCCCACCACGCGCACGCCCTCGTGTACGAGCATTGCCACTTCGCGGGCAAACTCGTCGGGTAAGACGTCAAACACGGTGTTGCCGTCCACTGATTTAGGCAGACCCGCATTCGGCTTTAAGATGATCGGCACCGATGCCGCCGCTAACAGTTCTCTTATCACCGGGCGCAGTTGGCGCGGACCGAGCGAGCAGTTCGCCCCCAGCGCATCCACACCAAGCCCCTCGAGCATCGCCACCATTGCCGACGGCGACGCGCCGGTCATCAACTTGCCGTCCTCGCCGTAGGCGTTGGAAACGAAGATCGGCAGGTCACTGTTTTCTTTCGCCGCCAGCACCGCCGCCTTGGTTTCATAACTGTCGTTCATGGTTTCAATAAAAATGAGATCCGCACCGTATTTCACACCGAGTGTCACCGTTTTGGCAAACACCGCTATCGCGTCCTCAAAATCCAGATCACCGAGCGGTGCGAGCAACTTCCCCGTCGGCCCGATATCCAGCGCGATAAACTGATCGTCCCGCGTTTTGGCGGCACGCGCGTTGTCGAATGCCGCCTTGATGATCGCGTCCAATTCCGCGTCGTCAAATTTAAGCATATTTGCCCCAAACGTGTTGGCACTGACGATCTGGCTGCCCGCTTTAAAATACGCGCGATGAATTGCGGTCACGGCATCAGCATGTGTGAGGTTCCACCGTTCGGGCAATTCCCCCGGTTGTAACCCCTGCGCCTGCAACAGCGTGCCCATGCCGCCGTCCAACCGTACGATGTTTTGTTGTAACAATTCGCGAACTGTCATATTAC
Source organism: Clostridia bacterium (assembly GCA_017440765.1). Lineage (GTDB taxonomy): Bacteria > Bacillota > Clostridia > Oscillospirales > Acutalibacteraceae > RGIG3009. Next base: position 3,092 of record JAFSGO010000186.1, on the reverse strand, counting down.
ACCCCGAAACATACACTCTCGTTTTTCACACAATCGGCACTTGTCCGTTTTTTGAGTACTATCGTGGGACAACCCCACAAACGCCGTCACCGACTTGGACGGTGACATGATCAGCGAGTCGTTGAGCGTCACGCCCAGCCGCTTGGCGGCTTCCAAACGCGCGAGCACCTCGCGCTGTGTATCCAGCGGTAAGTCGCCGTAACCGGGACTAAACCGCGGCCGCGGTATGAGTCCCGTTTCTTCTGCCAACGCCTCGCAAAACGCATCGCACAGCGCTTCAACACGCTCGGTGCCGATCGCTTGAAGCAACAGCGCTTTTGCAGGGGATAACCGCCCGTACTTGGCGATCAGACGGTCGATGCCGACTCCCAGCGTTGCCGCCATCAGCATCACCCGCTCACATCCGTCAAGATTACGGGCAAGCTGAAAGGATTTTGCCGTAAACGGCTTAGGATCGATCTCCTCAAAGCACACCGTATAGGATAAAAGCGGTAACGCCTCGTCCAAGCACTCGTTCAAGAGTACAAGCACACCCTCGTCCGCCTGCCGACAGCCCGCGTAGCGTAAGATCTCGCGCTCGCACACGGGTGGCGGCGCAAACGTTCTCACCGCGATCATTTGCCGAGCAGATCCGAAAGATTACGTTGAATCTTTTCGGCAACGTCGGGTTTGTTCATGGAATACACGTGCACGTTGGTAATGCCGTTTGCAAACAGATCAATGATCTGATCCGTCGCGTACGCGATACCCGCCTGCTTCATCGCATTGGGATCGGCGCCGAACTTATCCACCAAGCTTTTGAAGCGTTGCGGCATGAACGAGCCGGACAATTTCATAGCGCGCTCTACCTGCTTACCGTTGGTGATCGGCATGATACCGGGAATCACCGGCACCGTGATACCCGCCTCGCGTATTTTATATAGGAAATTATATAATAAGTTGTTATCAAACACCATCTGCGTGGTAAGGAAATCGCACCCCGCATCCACCTTTTCTCCCAGCCGTTTGATATCTTCTTTTTGATTGGCGCTTTCGGGGTGGATCTCGGGATAGCACGCCCCACCGATACAAAAATCGGAGTTCGTTTCTTTCAGTTCGCGCACCAAGTCCACCGCATAGCGGTAATCCCAGCCCGCGCGGTCGGCGTCCTCTAACTCTGCGGGAATATCCCCGCGCAACGCCATCACGTTCGTAATCCCCGCCGCTTTGATCTCGCTGATCTTTTCCGCCACCGTCTGTTTGGTGGAGGAAACGCAGGTGAGGTGTGCCAGTGTCGGCACGCCGTAACGCTCTTTGATGTTTTTCGCAATGTCCAGCGTGTACCGACTGGTACCGCCGCCCGCTCCGTACGTCACGCTCATGAATGACGGGTGAAGCCGCGCGATCTCCTCGGTGGCTTGTTTGACGCTGTCAAACGCGGTTTCGGTTTTCGGCGGAAACACCTCGAACGATAACGAGAGTTTCCCGCTTTTCAACACGTCGATGATTTTCATAACGCATCCCTCGATTCTCACTTATTGTATCACGCTACATTGTCAGAATCAAGTTTTTACTTGACACACTTAACGTGTAGTGCTATAATGATGCCAAATTCCATACAAACCGTTGAAGCGGAAGTAAAGGCGCAGATGCCCTCACAGAGAGCCCGTGGTGCTGGAAATCGGGTAGGAAACACTTCGTCCAAATGGGCCGCTGAGGGTGCAGTCAAATGTGATAAAGTCACAGAGTATTCTGCAACGCGAGGACATGCGTCAGTTGTCGGGGATATGGTTGTATCCCATAAAGTGCACGGCATTCGCCGTGAATCAAGGTGGTACCGCGGATAATCGTTTATTCGTCCTTGGCAGATCGTGTTTCTGTCAAGGTTTTTTTATTTTTCGAGGTGCTGATTATGAAACTGTATACCAAACGATGGCGTCGCTGAACACGCCACGCAATCTAAAGCCAACCCGCCTTGCCTCCCTCTGACGAGGGAGGTGTCTGTGGCAACGCCACAGACGAAGGGAGAGAACCATACTTTACCATCATATCATTGGAGGAAACAATCATGAATTTCAACGGCATTGATTTTGACACTTATTTTAAACACTATCCCGATGAGAACGGCTTTTTCGGCAAATACGGCGGCGCATACATCTCCGACGACTTAAAGCAAGCGATGGCGGAGATCACCGAAGCGTATTTCACCATCTGCAAATCCTCAAAATTCATCAGTGAGCTGCGCGTCATCCGTCGCGATTTCCAGGGCCGCCCCACCCCCATCTCGTACCTGGAGCGCTTGTCGGGCAAGCTCGGCAACGTACAGTTGTACGTCAAACGTGAGGATTTAAACCATTCGGGCGCGCACAAACTCAACCATTGCATGGGTGAAGCCCTGCTCGCCAAATACATGGGCAAGAAAAAAGTCATTGCCGAAACGGGCGCGGGTCAGCACGGTGTGGCGCTCGCCACCGCCGCCGCGTATTTCGGCTTGGAATGTGACATTTACATGGGCTCGGTGGACATCAAAAAACAAGCCCCCAACGTTGCCCGCATGAAGATTCTCGGTGCGAACGTCGTGGAAGTCACCCACGGCCTTGCCACCTTAAAAGAAGCGGTAGACGCCGCGTTTGCCGCCTATGCAAACGAATATAAAGACGCTATTTATTGCATCGGCTCGGTACTCGGCCCGCATCCGTTCCCGATGATGGTGCGCGATTTCCAAAGTGTCGTGGGCATCGAAGCCAGAGAACAGTTTGTCGGCATGACGGGTGAACTGCCGGATGCGGTGGTCGCGTGTGTCGGCGGCGGTTCCAATGCCGCGGGTATGTTCGCGGGCTTCTTAAACGATCCCGTGGATCTGTACGGTGTTGAGCCGCTCGGCAAAGGTCCCAAACTCGGCGATCACGCCGCCTCGCTCAAATACGGCACCGAGGGCATCATGCACGGCTTTAACAGCATCATGTTAAAAGACGAAAACGGCGAGCCCGCACCGGTGTATTCGGTGGCGAGCGGTCTGGATTATCCGTCCTCCGGCCCCGAGCACGCATTCCTGCGCGATCTCGGCAGAGTCAAGTACGACGTGGTGGACGACGAGGAGACCATCGACGCGT
>JAFSGO010000185.1 GCA_017440765.1 Clostridia bacterium | reverse complement strand
GGTCGGAATTGTCTCAGAGGGGGTCACGGTTGTTTTTATGCCAATTAACACATAGAACCGTCCCCCCTGTGCTCTGAACCGTCCCCTGTGTTCCTCATTTTCCAATCGAAAGGGGGTCGGAATTTTCTCAGAGGGGGTCACGGTTGTTTTTATGCCAATTAACACATAGAACCGTCCCCTATGCTCCCGTTTCAACCGTCCGGTTGCGTTATTTTACGATAACGGATACCCCGTCGGGAACGGCAACGATTTGCACATCCTCTTTGCCCAAAAGCTCGCGCGCTTTTGCCAGCGCTTCGTCTAAGGAATGGACGGGAATCATATGCATCGCTTCCACGATCTCATCGGGTGCGTTGGAAAGATAGATCACGGTGGCTTTCATCAAAATACGCAAGAAAATCTGCGACATCCACTGATCGGGAGCGGTTTCGCCTCGACCGCGATTCAAAAACATTGCCATCGTTTCGCCGATGTCGGCTGTTTCCGCCATCTGGCGGTAAAAATGATCGCCACCCGTACCGTCGTCGGACGATGCCAGCATAATGATGACGCCGCCCTCCTTGACGGTGGCTTCGGCAGCAGTCATTCCCTTGACCGCTTGATAGATATTCTGATCGAGCGGATACCCACCGTTAGTCGTAATGACAACGTCTGCCGGCATGGCTGAAACACCGCACAACGAGGATAAGAAATCTGTTCCCGCTTTGTGTGCCGCTTGCGGTGCGCCCGCGGTAGCAAACAGCACTTTCTTTTCGGCATTCAACACGACGTTGACGATAAAGGCTAATTTCGCCTGCTCGGCTGCCCACAGCATATCCTCGTGAATGGGGTTGCCGTCTAAAATACCGGTTCTCGCGCACGGATGGGCGATAAATTCCGAACAATGGTTGGCAAGCACCGTTCCACGGCTCGCCACACCGGGCAACACGCTTTTTCTGCCGCCGGAAAAACCGGCGAAGAAATGGGGCTCGATAAACCCTTCCGCGACCAGCAAGTCGGCTTGAATGGCAATGGAATTGATCTCGCAATCGCCGCCCGACGGCAGTTTGCCGATATTGATAAGCTTTTCGCGCTCATCGCAGTCGTGAATATAGATCTTCTCGTTTTGAACAATATCTGCGCCGAATTTATTGACGAGTTCTTCTTTGGTAGTGCCGCGGTGGCAGCCCGTGGCGATAAGAATGGTGATGTCGGCATCGGGGTTGCCTTTGCGGATCTCCTCAAGCATCAACGGCATAATCACCTTGCTCGGCACCGGTCGCGTATGGTCGCTGGCGATGATCACAATGGTTTGCTTGCCTTTTGCAAGTTCACACAAACGCTGTGATCCGATCGGATTTTCAAGCGCGGTTCTGACAAGGTCACATTCACCCGTTGCGGGGGCATAGCCCTCAATGGACGAGGTAAGTACATCTACAAGTTCCTCATCCTTAAAATCGTAGAAAAGGTGGTCTTTTCCGTAAGGGAAGAGTACCGTTTTCATGTTGCATCACTCCATCAATATTCTGCCGTTAGTATACCAAATTATCACGAAAAAAACAAGGTGTTATTCTTGTCCGTTTATACGGTGATGATCGCGATGTTCTCCGCGTGCGGAGGATAGAACTTTGCGAAAACAAAAGCACCACCCTGATGGGTGGCTAAGTGTTGATCTTCCCCGCTTGTGTTCATCATAACTTTGGACGGACTTATCCGTTTGCGGTGCCCGAAAGTTGCTTTCCTCGCTATCGCTCGGCAACTTTCGACCGCGGCACCCGCTTTTGCCTCGCTGTATCTCGCACCGCGAGCGCTCGGCAACGCGCTCCGCGTGCCGTGGATGAAACCACTTCTTTGCCAAAACAAAAGACCACCCTGATGGGTGGTCTTTTGTTTTGGCAGGGGCAGAAGGACTCGAACCCTCGGCACGCGGTTTTGGAGACCGCTGCTCTACCAACTGAGCTATGCCCCTATATCACGGTGCAAGGAGTGCCCCTTGCACCGATGCTTGTTTGGTGGGCCTTCAGGGACTCGAACCCGGGACCAACCGGTTATGAGCCGGTTGCTCTAACCAACTGAGCTAAAGGCCCATGCGGCACGAGTCCTATTCTACCACAAATACGGCGGTTGTCAAGTGTTAATCCAAGAAATCCTTTAATTTTTTGCTGCGGCTGGGGTGACGCAGTTTGCGCAACGCCTTGGCTTCGATCTGACGGATACGCTCACGTGTGACGTCAAACTCTTTGCCGACCTCCTCCAGCGTGCGCGGACGGCCGTCTTCCAGACCGAAGCGCAGCGACAACACGCGCGCCTCACGCTGGGTGAGCGTGCCGAGCACGTCGCGCAGCTGTTCACGGAGCAGCATACGGGATGCCGCATCTGCCGGCGCGGGGGCTTCGTCGTCGGGGATGAAGTCACCGAGGTGGCTGTCCTCTTCCTCACCGATGGGCGTTTCGAGCGATACCGGCTCCTGTGCGACACGCATGATCTCGCGCACTTTATCTGCCGGCATATCCAGTTCGGCGGCGATCTCCTCGGCGGTCGGCTCGTGACCGTTTTTGTGCAACAACTGGCTGGACACCTTTTTCACTTTGTTGATGGTCTCTACCATGTGTACGGGGATGCGAATGGTACGTGCCTGATCGGCGATCGCACGCGTGATCGCCTGACGGATCCACCACGTCGCGTAGGTTGAAAATTTAAAGCCCTTGGTATAGTCGAATTTTTCGACCGCTTTGATCAAGCCCAGGTTACCCTCCTGGATCAGATCCAAGAACTGCATACCGCGACCGACGTAACGTTTCGCGATGCTGACAACCAAACGGAGGTTGGCTTCGGAAAGGCGCTTTTTCGCATAGTCACTACCTTCGGCAATCTTGATGGATAACTCGATCTCCTCTTCGGGCGACAACAGCGGAACGCGACCGATCTCTTTGAGGTACACCTTGACGGGATCGTCGGTGGCGACACCGTCGGCGGCATCGTCGCTGCTCTCGGTTTCGGCAACTTCGACAGCGGCTTCCATCTCTTCAAACGCGGTTTCACTGAAATCATCGATGACCTCAATGCTCATGCTTTCCAGCGTTTCGTACAGCTTGTCCATCTGCTCCGGATCAAAATCCAGATTCTCCATCGCATCCAAGATCTCTTGCGTTGTCAGCTTGCCCTTGGTGCGGCCGAGTTCAATAAGTTCGTTGAGTTGTGTCTTTTTATCCTTTTTCACCAACGAAACATCCAACAGATCATCCGATACGAGCGATTCCTGACCGGTGACTTCCTTGAGGATGTCGGCTTTGTTTTCTTGCATGTTTTATACCTCCGTGCGATCGATTGTCATTTATTTTTTCATTTGCTTCATAGCATTGAGTTTTTCCTGAATCTGCTCAGGGGTGAGTTCCGAGGGCCGCCCCAGCGCCGCTAATTGATTCTCACTTTTGATGACCGAGACGTAGCGTTTGGCTTCGTCAACAGTCAGCGACGAGACGTGCTCGCGCGCATCCCGCACCATTTTTGTAATATACGCCATTTCGTCGGGTTCATACTCTTCCGACAGAAAACCGAGCTCTACGCTAAGGCCTTGTTGATACCGACCGAGCAGTTGCTCGTACACCTTGCGGTTAAAGGGTGTGACCATTTCCTCGGGTGACAGGAGCGGGGCTACGGCGGTCAAATAATCGGGATTGAGCAGGATCGCGCCGAGCAAGCTCTCCTCCGCACTGGCGCCGCGCACGTGCGCTTTGGCATCCGGATTGACTTTTTGCGTGGTACTTTCGATACCGCGCACCACCTTTGAAAGTTGTTTCTCCTGCTGTTGCTTTTGCCGCCGTTTCATCTGATAGCTGAGCTGAGATTGCAGTGCCGTTTTGGATACCTGCAGATCCGCTGCCAAGCGGCCGAGATACACGTCCCGCTCAAGCGGACTGTGCAGACCCGCGAGCAGTTCGGTGGCTTCTTTGAGGTAATTGACCTTGCCGTCGGTCGTGCTCAGCAGGTGCCGTTTGCCAAGTTCGATCAAGCGGTACTCCACGTCGTTGGAGGCGCGCTCGACGAGTAACTTAAAGCGTTCCGGCCCGTTGTTTTTGATGAACTCGTCCGGATCTTTGCCGTCGGGAATCGTGACCAAGCGGATCCGCATGCCGACGTCGCGCAACAAGCCGATGGCGCGCTGTGCGCCTTTTTGACCGGCGGCATCCGCATCGAACACCAATACGACTTCGTCCGTATACCGCGACAAGAGCCGCGCGTGCTCCGCGGTAAACGACGTGCCGAGTGCCGCCACCGCGTTTTGAAAGCCCGCCTGATGCAGGGCGATAACGTCCATATACCCCTCACACAAAATGAGGTGATCCGTTTTTTGCTGTTTGGCGAAATTCAGTGCAAACAGGTTGTTGGTCTTTTTAAATACCAGCGTATCGCCGGAGTTTAAATATTTCGGCTTGGAATCGTCCAATACGCGACCGCCGAACGCAATGACGTTGCCGCGCACGTCGATGATGGGGATCATCACGCGGTTGCGGAAAATATCGTAGATCCCGCGCCCGTTCTTGCTTCTGGCGCACAGCCACGCGAGCACCAGTTCTTCGTCATGAAAGCCCTTTTTTCGCAATTCGGACCGCAAAAAATCAAAACTTTGCGGTGCATACCCTAACCCGAAGTGCTTAATGGTGGCATCGGTATACCCGCGGCTGTGATAATAGTCAAGACCGTCACGGCCGCCCTGCGAATACAGATACGCATGGAACAAGCGCGCCGCTTCGCGGTTGGCTTCCAACACACGCATCCGTTGTTTTGCCGTTACGTCGTTATACGATTGCTCCGGCATCGACATTCCCGCGCGATCCGCCAAAAATTTGACGGCATCGATATAACTTAAATTTTCAATTTTGCGGATAAAGGTGACCACGTCACCGCCCGCACCGCAACCGAAACAATAAAACGAGTTGGTTTCGGGATAGAGGTTGAACGACGGCGTTTTTTCGCCGTGGAACGGACAAAGTCCTACGAAGTTGCGCCCGCGCCGTTTTAAGGAAACGTACGACGACACAACACTTTCAATATCATTTTTCGCATTCAATTCTTGTATAAAGTTATCCGGTAACATGTGACTATCCTCTTTTCAATACGTAATCTTATCATGGCTTAGATGGCGCTGATATGTTGCCCCGACCATCCGCGCGGGATGAACAGTTCGTGATATTTTTCCAGTGCGAAATTATCCGTCATGCCGGCGATGTAATCACACGCGGCACGCTCGGCACCGTCACGCACGGCGATCAGCCGGAATTCCTCGGGCAGACGGTCGGCGTCTTTTACATAGTAATCGTACAAGCGCGCAATGAATTCATCCACCTTTTTCTCTTCGTTTTTGGCGATGGAATCCAGATACAGGCGGTCAAACATAAAGGTGTGGATCGCATCAAACGCTTGTTGCACGGCGGGAGCAAACACGATATCGTCCGTACTGTTTTCCACTATCGAACGAATCAGCGTATCAAACCGTTCGGCGCGGGTCTCCCCAAGCACCGCACGAATGTCGGACGGAATATCCGATTCCGAAAACACCTTGGCGCGCAGGGCGTCGTCAATATCGTGGTTGATATACGCGACGTGATCCGCGACGCGCACGATGCGCCCCTCGAGCGTTTGCGCCTGTTCGCCCTTGGTATGGCAGAGCATGCCGTTGCGAACCTCCCACGTGAGGTTTAACCCCTGACCGTCGTTTTCGAGACACTCCACCACGCGCACACTTTGCTCGTAGTGACGGAAGCCGCCGTTCATGCAGCGGTCCAGTGCCCGCTCACCCGCGTGACCGAACGGGGTATGCCCTAAATCGTGTGCCAACGCGATCGCTTCGGTGAGATCTTCATTCAGCTGCAACGCGCGGGCAATGGTGCGCGCGATCTGCGATACCTCCAGCGTATGCGTCAGCCGTGTGCGGTAATGATCCCCTCTCGGCGACAAGAATACCTGCGTTTTGTGCTTTAAGCGACGAAACGCTTTGCTGTGCAACACACGGTCGCGGTCGCGCTGAAAGTCCGTGCGGAACTCGCACTTCTCCTCTTCCCGCTCGCGCCCTTTACTGTTGCTGACGAACGTGGCACGCGGCGATAAAATCAACCGTTCGTTTTGCTCAATTCGTTCTCTCGTATTCATGCTCTCACCGCCTTTTACTTTGTTATACGCAAGCATTCGCGTATTTTCCTTTATTTTTTTGAAACTTTTTAAAATGAATCGTACCGCTCATCGGTTTTCATAAACGTCAATGCACCGCACGAGCGGTCGGTGAGTTGTTTTTGGAACGCGTCTACCGCTTCGAGCGGCAAATGCAAGGATACGGTGACGGCGCTTTCAAACTGTGCATCGTCCACCTTACCGCCGCATTCGGGAATCAGCGATTGCAAGAAGCCGTACTGTGCGTAATCACACGTGATCTCGCCGTATGCGCACAAGCGGCGCTCGATCACGCCTGCTTCACTGACGGCAAGTGCGGCGCTTTGCGAATACGCGCGCACCAAACCGCCCGTGCCGAGCAGGATGCCGCCGAAATAGCGGGTGACGACGATGACACAATCGGTGAGTCCTTGCTTTTGCAGCACCTCGAGGGTGGGAAGTCCCGCCGTTCCCTGCGGCTCGTTATCGTCCGAAAAGCGGCTGATGCCGCCCTCGTGCAACACGTAGGCGTACACGTTGTGGCGCGCATCCCAATGTTCCTTTTTCTTGGCGGCGATAAAATCCAGCGCTTCCTGTTCGGTCGTGACCGGACACACCGCCCCGATGAAACGGGAACGGCGATCTACGTATTCGGCTGTTGCGGATTTCGAGATGGTCTTGTAAGACGTTTCCATTTCATCACTCCTCTATACGACGAGAAAGGGCAGCGCATTACTGCACTGCCCTTATCCACAATCTTATTTGCCTTCTTTCATACCGAAGCGCTTGTTGAAACGATCAACACGACCGCCGGTATCGACCAGCTTCTGTCTGCCGGTGAAGAACGGATGGCACTTGGAGCAGATTTCCACGCGGATATTCTCACAGGTGGACGAGGTCTCGATGACCTCACCGCAAGCGCAAGTAATCGTGGTTTTCTCGTACTTGGGATGGATATTCTCTTTCATTCTTGTCACCTCTTTCAGAAGCCGGTGTATTCCAATATCGAAGGAATCCTCCGTTGAAATCAATGGCGGAGAGTTAGGGATTTGAACCCTAGGTACGCTTTAAACGTACACACGATTTCCAATCGTGCGCCTTCGACCACTCAGCCAACTCTCCGTGTCAGCATTCATGCGCTAAACTATTATAATGAATGCTAACCGAAAAATCAAGTGTTTTTTGAAATTTCTTAAATTTTTTATAACAGCGGAATTCCCGCCTCGGCACAGCGCTGTACCATCTCTTCCGGCCACAGGGATGCCTGCACCTCGCCGATGTGGGCTTTTTCAAGGAAAAACATACACAGCCGTGACTGACCGATGCCGCCGCCGACCGTGAGCGGTAACTCACCGCTTAAGAGCGCTTTTTGGAACGGAAGCTCAGCGCGATCGGTGCAACCCGACGCTTCCAACTGCGCTTTGAGCGACGCCTCGTCTACGCGGATACCCATGGACGACATTTCCAATGCGCGCTCCAACAGCGGATAGTAGAAAATGATATCGCCGTTTAACTGCCAATCGTCGTAATCGGGGGCGCGGCCGTCGTGCTTCTTGCCGGAACGGAGTTTGCCGCCGATCTGCATCAAAAAGATGGCACCGTATTTGCGTGCGGCTTCGGTCTCACGCTCGGATGCGGTGAGGTCGGGATACTCGTCCTCCAGCTCCTGCGTGGTGACGAACGTGATGTGATCGGGGAGCTTGCGGCTCAAATACGGATACCGCGCTTCGATCATGGCTTCCATATCCAAGCACACGCTGTAAATCCGATTCACGATGCTCTTGAGAGTTTCCACCGTGCGGTCTTCGCGGGCAATGACTTTTTCCCAGTCCCACTGATCGACGTACAGCGAATGAATGTTATCGGTCACCTCGTCGCGGCGAATGGCGTTCATATCGGTATATAAGCCCTTGCCGACTTCCATGCCGTACCGTTTGAGCGCGTAACGCTTCCATTTTGCCAGCGAGTGAACGACTTCCGCCACGTGACCGTCGTCGTTGAGGATATCAAAGCTGACCGCACGCTCAACGCCGCTTAAGTTATCGTTAAGACCTGAAGCGGGCAACACGAACAACGGCGCGGAGACGCGCGTTAACGATAAATGGCGCGCAAGCCGTTCCTCAAAGGTGTCTTTGAGAAGCTTGATCGCCTTTTCGGTTTCCAGAATATCCAGATGAGGACGGTAGCCGTCCGGAATCTGTAAGCGGTATTGACTCATGTCATTCTCCCCTTTTTACAAGCAGAAGTAATCGTACCACACTTTATCGCAGATTGCAAGATGTTTTACCGCCAGATCCGCCCATCCCAATCGATGCGGTCCGACTCGGCGAGCACGGCGCGAACGGGAGCGCCGTCTGCGCCCGCGATCTTGATGGGTGCCGCCATCAGAAGATACGTCTCCCCTGCCTTGGCGTTTGTGAGATCGAGCCCCTCCAGCAGTACCATGCCCGTGCCGAGCAGTTGACGGTGCACCTCCGCAGTATATTGAGGGGGCGCGACCGACTGCCCCTCCACACCGAGCAGCAGTACCCCCGCATCCGATAAAACGAACGCGGCACTCGGGGAGAGTTGTACGGAGCCCTTGAACAGCACCCGCTTTTTGAGGTACGGTAACAGTTCCTCCGCGCGGTCGCCGAGCAGCAGACCGTCACATTCCACAACGACACATTCCCCGATGCAGGCGTCCAACTCAACTTTGTCGATCGCGGTGCCGTCCGGCAAAAAATGGCGCGGCGCATCCATGTGCGTGCCGTTGTGCAGGCAAGCGGAGATCGCCGTGGTATTGCACACGTCGCCGTGCGACATGCGCGAAAGCGGCTCCAATTTCGGTGCAGGGTCGCCCGGATAGACCGGTGCCCTCATGAGTTCACGGGTAATGTCGATGAGTTTCATACGTTCGCCCTCCCCCTATATGTCCTAATAGTATAGCATAGCGCGGCGGATAAGTCAATTTGAAGCGATTTTTTGAGTTTTTTATCTTTTACTCTTGACAACCTTACGGATTTTGTTATAATAGATAAGCACATCCGGGTGTAGCGCAGATTGGTAGCGCGCTTGAATGGGGTTCAAGAGGCCGCAGGTTCGACTCCTGTCACTCGGACCAAAAAAAGCACTCACGGCATTCGCCGTGGGTGCTTTTTTCATTGGAAGAGTGACAGGAGTCGAACGGGCGTTAAGAAAACAGTCCGGTGGACTGTTTTTAGCCCGATGCGTTGTAGCGCCCTGACGGGCTGTACCGAAACTCATAGACGAGATCATAACTACCGCACTGTACAAATAACCTGTCACTCGGACCTCTCAAAGCCCTTGCCAACTAAAGACGAGCGAGAGGGTTTCGGCGATCAGCGAAGTTGCCGGTGGCAAGTTCGCCGCCGAAAATGGCGCAGCGCTGTGCGCAAGCCGACGCAGGTGCGGAAATTCATTGCAAAATTGCAAAAAAACACCATATCCATCTTGATATGGCAAAAAAAATGTGTTATATTTTCCCTTGTATATTTATTTAAAGTATATAGGAGCAACAGCATGGTACCGGATTACGTGATTTTAGCATTGTACGCATTGGCAATGGTCGGCATTGCTTTTTATACCCGAAACCGCTCGAGATCGGTCAACGACTTTCTGCTTGCCGGAAAGAAGGGGTTAAACGGTTGGATGACGGCGTTTGCTTACGGAACCACCTATTTTTCCGCCGTTATCTTTATCGGCTATGCGGGTCAGTTCGGGCGCTCCTTCGGTTTGGCGTCGATATGGATCGGTATCGGTAACGCCGTCATCGGAACGCTGATCGCTTGGTTGGTTCTCGCTAAACGTACAAAAAATATGACGCAGCGGCTGCAAGCCAAGACGATGCCAGAATTTTTTGAAAAACGCTACGGCGATAAGAAGTTAAAACTCGTCTCTGCCGTGATTATTTTCCTTTTCCTGATTCCGTACTCGGCTTCCGTTTACAACGGGCTGAGCAGTTTGTTTGAAATCGTGTTCGGCATTGAGGGGTGGATCGTCATGATCGCCCTTGCCGCGCTGACGGCTTTGTACCTTTTCTTCGGCGGCTATTTTGCCACCGCGCTTTCCGATTTTATTCAGGGAATCATCATGCTGATCGGTGTTGTGTGCATGGTCTTCTGCTTTATGAATTCCGAGCAGGTGAACTGGGATATTTCCAAAATCGTAAACGACCCCAACCTGACCTGGTTTACCTTTGGTGCCGAAAACAAAGGACTCTACGGAAGCACCGTATCGCTGCTTTCGCTGATTCTGCTCACGTCCCTGGGTGTTTGGGCACTCCCCCAGACCATTCACAAGTATTACGCCATTCGCGATAAGAAAGCGATTTCGCAAGGCGTGGTGGTCAGCACCGTCTTTGCGCTGATCATCGGGTTTGCCGCGTATTTCACGGGCGCGTTAAGCGCGTTCTTCCCCGAAACGCAGGGCGTTCCGCACGCGGAGGTCGTGCCCACCATGCTGGGGATCGCCATTCCCGCGGGACTCACGGGTGTGATCGCCATTCTGATCCTCTCTGCCAGCATGTCCACCTTGTCCTCGGTTTCGCTGGCGGGCTCCTCGGTGATCGCGATCGATCTTTACAGAGGAAGCATAAACGAGAAAGCAAGCGACAGACGCGTCAACGTGATCATGAAAACCCTTTGTCTGATCTTTGTGGCGGTGTCGGTCATTATCGCGCTGCTCAACGAGAAATACGGTATTGCCGCCATCGCCTATATGATGGGTATCAGCTGGGGAACGCTGGCGGGATGCTTTATGGGGCCCTACGTGTTGGGCGTCGTCTGGAAACGCGTAACCAAACCGGCGGTGTGGAGTTCCGTCATCGGTTCCTTGGTGTTGACGGTTGGTTTGATCTTCGTCTTCGGATACGACAAAAACGGTTGGGATTGTACCGTGGGTGTCGCGTTAAAAGACGGCGTGGGTACTTCTCCGCTGATCGGTGTCATTTGTATGGTGTTCTCACTGCTTATCACGGTTGTGGTCAGTTTACTGACCAAAAAACCCGAAGATGCCCTTCTCCACGAAGCGTTTGACAAGCATTTCGAAGGAGAAATTCAATAATAGGAAAAAGGATTAGGTAACAAGCATGATTTGGTCAAAAGAAGAAACGCTTCCCCGAGAGGAAATAGAAGCCCTGCAGCTGAGTCGATTGCAGGAAACGGTGCATCGCGTGTACGAAAAGGTGCCCGCGTATCGCAAAAAAATGGAGGACGCAGGAGTAAGACCTGAGGACATTCAGTCCTTGTCCGATCTGGCTAAACTCCCCTTCGTCACCAAGCAGGATATGAGGGATACCTATCCCTTCGGTCTGTTTGCGGTGGAAAAGGATAAACTCGTGCGTATTCACGCGTCCAGCGGAACGACGGGAAAGCCGACGGTGGTTGGGTACACGCAAGGTGACCTTGACACCTGGACCGAATGCGTATCACGGATCGCCTGCATGGGCGGTGCGAGCGCCAAAGACGTGGCGCAGATCTGCTTCGGCTACGGTATGTTCACGGGTGCACTGGGACTTCACTACGGACTCGAGAATATCGGTGCCGCCATCGTTCCCTCCTCGACGGGAAATTCGCAAAAGCAGATCATGTATATGCAGGATTTTGAGACCTCGCTTTTAGTCGCCACCCCTTCGTACGCTCTGCGCTTGGCGGAGGTTGCCGGAGAAATGGGTGTCGATCCCGAAAAAGATCTGAAAGTCAAAATCGCCTTGGTGGGAAGCGAACTGCTGACCGACGCCATGCGCGAGGAAATGCACAAGTATTGGGGAAAAGATCTGCTGATCACCTCCAACTACGGTATGAGCGAGCTGATGGGCCCCGGTGTGTCGGGTGAATGCTTAGAGCACTGCGGTATGCACATCAACGAGGATTATTTCATCCCCGAGATCATTGATCCGAAAACAGGTGAGGTACTGCCTGCCGGTGAGCAGGGTGAACTGGTCATTACCTGTATCAAAAAAGAGGGATTGCCCCTGATCCGCTATCGGACCAAGGACATTACCCGTTTGTTCTACGAGCCGTGTAAGTGCGGCAGAACGCTGTGCCGTATGGAAAATCTTTCGGGTCGAAGTGACGATATGCTCAAGATCCGCGGTGTCAACGTGTTCCCAAGCCAGATCGAGGAGGTCATCCTCAGCGTAGAGGAGTTGGGACCGCACTACGAGATCATTTTGGAGCGCGAGGGATATCTGGATAAGTTGACGGTCAAGGTGGAACTCGCACACAGCACCGACTCGTTCTCCGTTCTGGAGAAGATCGCCAAAGAGGTCAAAGACAAATTGAAGGTTATTCTCGGACTCGACGCCCGGGTGTTGTTGGAGTCCCCCAACACCCTGCAACGATTCGAAGGAAAAGCAAAACGAGTGAAAGATCTAAGAAACCTGTCACACTAAGGGGGAACTAACGTGTCAAAGAAAACCATGATGCTCGGAAACGAAGCGATTGCACGAGGAGCGTTTGAGGCGGGCGTAAAGCTGTCCAGCGCGTATCCCGGAACGCCCAGCACGGAAATCAGTGAATATCTTGCCAAATACGAGGAGGTCTACACCGAGTGGGCGCCCAATGAAAAGGTCGCCGCCGAGGTCGCGATCGGCGCCTCGATCTCGGGAGTCAGAAGTATGGCGTGCATGAAGCACGTTGGCTTGAACGTTGCCGCAGACCCGCTGTATACGTTCGCGTATACCGGTGTCGGCGGCGGGTCGGTATTCGTCGTGGCAGACGACCCGGGCCTTGCCAGTTCGCAGAACGAGCAAGATACACGCATGATCGCGCGCGCCGCGCACGTGCCGGTGCTGGAGCCCTCCGACAGCGGGGAGGCAAAAGAGTTCGTGAAGTTCGCTTATGAACTCAGCGAGCGCTACGATACGCCGGTCATTCTGCGTACCACCACCAAGCTGGCGCACTCGCAAAGTGCGGTGGAACTGTGTGAGCGGGTGGAGGTTGAGGATAAGGAATATACCCGCTCGCCTCAAAAGTACGTGATGATGCCCGCTTCCGCCATCGGCAGACATCTGGTGGTGGAGGATCGCGAACTGCGTATGGCAAAAGATGCCGCCTCGTTCCCTGTCAATAAAGTGGAGATGGGCGACAAAGCCATCGGTTTCATCACCTGCGGTATTGCCTATCAATACGTCAAAGAGGTTTGCCCGAACGCCAGCATCCTGAAACTGGGTCTGGTCAATCCCCTTTCCCGCGAGATGATTGAGGACTTTATCAATCAAGTGGAAACGGTATACGTGTTCGAGGAATTGGAGCCGGTCATTGAGGAGCAGGTCCGTGCCTGGGGCTTTGAGGTCAAGGGCAAGGAATGCTTTACGAAGCAAGGCGAATACAGCGCCAATCTTCTGCGCCGCGTCCTGTACGGCAAAGATGAGGCGGTGTTTGATAAGGCGGAGGCGCCTGCGCGTCCTCCCATCCTCTGCCCCGGTTGTCCTCACCGCAGCGTGTTCTCGGTGCTGAATAAGCTGAAGATCCACGCATCGGGCGACATCGGCTGCTACACCCTCGGTGCGGTGGCACCGCTCGGTGTTATTGACACCACCATCTGTATGGGTGCCAGCATCTCTGCCCTGCACGGCATGGAAAAGGCAAAAGGAAAAGAGTATATCAAAAATTGGGTTGCCGTCATCGGTGACTCCACCTTCTTACATACGGGTATCAACTCCTTAGTGAATATGGTTTACAATAAGTCGACTGCGACCGTGATGATTCTGGATAACCGTACCACGGGTATGACAGGGCATCAGGAGCACGCGGCGACGGGTAAGACCCTCAAGGGCGAGGACACCTACGCCATTGATCTGGCTGCCCTTTGCCGCGCGATCGGCGTGCCCAACGTGATCGAGGTGAACGCCTTTGACGTCAAGGAATTGGAACGCATCGTCCGTGAGAGTGTGAACGGCGATACCCTGACGGTCATCATCGCAAAAGCACCGTGCGCACTGCTCAAGGGGCAGAAATTCCCGAACAAGTGCGTGATAAACACCGAAACGTGCAAAAAATGCGGGTTGTGCCTGAAAATCGGATGTCCCGCCATTACCAAGACCGCGGACGGTATGCGTATCGATCCCACGATGTGCAACGGCTGCGGACTTTGCCAAAACTATTGTAAATTCAATGCGATTGAAACGGTGGAGAAATAAGATGACGAAGAATATTATGATCGTTGGTGTGGGTGGTCAAGGCACCCTGCTCACCAGCAGAATTATCGGAAAAGCGGCTCTCGCGGAGGGCTGTGACGTAAAGATCTCCGAGGTGCACGGCATGGCACAACGTGGGGGCAGCGTGGTGACGTTCGTCCGTTTCGGCGAAGCGGTCAGCGAGCCCGTGGTGGAAGAAGGGCAGGCAGACGTCGTCATTGCGTTTGAGCGCCTGGAAGCCCTCCGTTACGCTCACTTTTTGAAAAAGGACGGCGTGCTCATCGTTAACGACTGTCGGATCGATCCCATGACGGTGGTGATCGGCGCCAAAGAGTACCCCGAAAACATTTTGGACGACCTCAAGAAGGATCACGCCGTTTACGCCATTGACGGTCAAAAGATCGCGTTGGAACTCGGCAACAGCAAGGTCCTAAACTCCGTGGTGCTGGGGTTTGCCGCCGCCTTTATCGGATTTGACAAGCAGGTATGGTTGGACACCGTCGCCGATACCGTGCCGCAAAAAACGATCGAAATTAACCAAAAAGCGTTTACGCTCGGGTATGAAACGAACCGTTGAAAGGAAGAATAACGATGATCTGGAATGAAACCAAGGAGTGCATGAGCAGGGATCAGATGACGGCGCTCCAAAGCGCACGGCTCGTCAAACTGGTCGATTACATGTATCACAACGTCGAGTTCTATCGCAAAAAAATGCAGGCGATCGGTCTGATGCCCGGTGATATTAAGGGGCTCGAGGATCTGACCAAGCTCCCCTTTACCACGAAGGACGATCTGCGCGACAACTACCCCTTTGGGTTGTTTGCCGTTCCCAATTCCCAAATCGTGCGAATCCACGCTTCCAGCGGCACCACCGGCAAGGCGACCGTGGTGGGTTACACCCGACACGATCTTGACGTGTGGGCGGAATGCGTGGCAAGATGTATGACCATGGCAGGCGTCACCAAAGAGGACGTCATTCAGATCGCTTACGGCTACGGCTTGTTCACGGGCGGTCTCGGTGCGCACGACGGCGCGCAGAAGATCGGTGCAACGGTCGTTCCCATGAGCACCGGTAACACTAAAAAGCTGACCACGATGATGATCGACTTTGGCGCGACCGCGATCGCGTGTACGCCCTCGTATCTGCTGCACATCTCCGAGGCGCTTGCCGAAGAGGGGCTGCTGGATAAGATCAAGCTGAAATCCGCCATTTGCGGTGCCGAGCCGTGGACTGAAAAGATGCACAAGGAAATCGAGTCGCGCCTGAATATCAAGGCGTTTGACATTTACGGTTTAAGCGAAGTTATGGGCCCCGGCGTGGCTTGCGACTGTGAGTTCCACAAGGGTCTGCACGTGTGCGAGGATCATTTCTACCCTGAGATCCTGGATTCCGCAACGCTGACCCCCGTCGCCGACGGCGAGGTCGGTGAACTCGCTTTCACGACACTGACCAAGGAGGGTATTCCGCTGATCCGTTACCGCACCAAGGATCTGACCAGTCTGGATCGTACCCCGTGCGAATGCGGCAGAACCAGCGCGCGGATCTCCCGCTTTAAGGGCCGTGTGGACGATATGCTCATCATCCGCGGTGTGAACGTGTTCCCGAGTCAGATCGAAGCCGCTTTGGTTGAGGTCGAGGAGGTAACGCCGCACTATATGATGATCGTAGACCGTGTGAACAATCTGGATACCCTTGAGGTGCAGGTGGAATTGGATCAGAAGTATTACACCGATGAGATCCGCGTGATCGAAGCGTTAACGAAAAAGATCGCCCACGTCATTCAACAGGCACTCGGCATCAATGCCAAGGTGAAGATCGTTGAACCGCAGTCGCTGGTAAGAAGCCAAGGTAAAGCGGTTCACGTGATCGATAATCGCAAATTATATTGATATAGGAGGATTGTATTATGTTTGCAAAACAGTTAACGGTATTCATTGAAAACAGAGCGGGCAGACTTTCCGAGGTTTTGAGCGTGCTCAAAGAAAACAAGGTGAATATCCTCTCGATGAGTCTCGCCGACACCACCGAGTACGGTCTGCTCCGTCTGATCGTGGACAACGCGACTCTCGGCAAGGAAAAACTGATCGAAAACGGCTTCTCCTCCCTGCTTTCCGACGTTTCCATCATCAAGATCGCACACACCGCCGGTTCTCTGCAGACACTTTTGAAAGTCATTGATAAGGGCGGCGTCAACATCGAATATATGTACGGTCTGTCCATTGAATCGGAGGACGCGTACGTGGTGCTCAAAGCATCGGACAGCGAAAAAATTGACGAGATTTTGAACGCGAACGGCGTAAAAACCCTCTCCTGCGAGGATCTGGCACACATCTGACGTTGCGAAAGGATACATTGAGGAAATATGATCATTGATTTCCACACGCATATTTTTCCTGATAAGATCGCAAGAAAGACCATTGACTTATTATCGGAGAAGGGTGGTATTCCGCCCTTCTCCGACGGCTCTGTGGACGGATTGCTGTGTGCCATGGATAAGGCAGACGTGGATCTGTCGGTCACGCTTCCCGTTCTGACCAACCCGAACAGTTTTGAGAGCGTCAACCGCTTTGCCGCACAAGTCAACGAGCGCTTCGCCGAAAAAAGCAGACGGTTGCTCTCCTTTGGTGCCATTCACCCTGCCTGTGAAGAGATTGACGGGAAAATGCGGTGGCTCAAGGAACACGGCTTTTTGGGTGTCAAACTCCACCCCGATTATCAAGACACGTTTATTAACGACGACGGTTACGTTCGCATACTGCAATGTGCGAAGGAATACGATCTGATCGTTGTCACCCACGCGGGAGTGGATGCCGCGTACCCCGACACCGTGCATTGTCCTCCGGCGCTTGCAAGGGAGTTGATCCGCAAGGTGCCGCACGGTAAATTCGTGTTGGCGCATTGCGGCGGGTATCGGATGTACGATCAGGTTTTGGATCTGCTCTGCGGTGAGGACGTGTACTTTGACACGGCGTACGTTTTGCGGTTTATCGGCGAGGAGACCTTCAAAAAGTTGCTC
>JAFSGO010000184.1 GCA_017440765.1 Clostridia bacterium | reverse complement strand
TCGGACACGTTACGGCATTTTCAAGACGATTAGACGTAGGACCGGAAATGAGAAAATGCGGCGATTTAATTAAAGTGCTTCACGTGCACGACAACTACGGTTCTACCGATCAGCACAACCTCCCCGGTATGGGCATGATCAAGTGGTGGGACGTTATGGCCGCGTTGCGCGAAATCAATTTCGACGGTGTTTTCTCCTTGGAATTAAATTTCCCGAATGGTTTCGCAGAGCCGATTATGGAGCAATATTGCCGTCTTGCCTTTAACATGGCAAACGAGATTGCGAACGGCGTAAAAGCGTAAAGTATCAAAATCGAAAACGAGAAATAGACACAAAAAGCAGCCGTCTACAGACGGCTGCTTTTTGTTCTTATTGCGGTAATCTTTTGTTGTCGAGAATATGCGCCAAAGCTCGGAAGTTCTGCCACTGATCCAGATAGCGGAAAAGATACGGCTCACGCTTTTTGAACTCGTCCTTCAAAGACTCCCAGATTGCGGCGGGCTCCTCTGTTTTCCCCTGTGCGATCAAAGAAAGGAAACGGGAAAGTTCACGCAAGTAGTCGGCATGATGTTCCACCAAGGAAACCGACATGTTTTGCACAGTTTCGGGGAGTCGGCGGTTACGCTCGACCAACTCTTTGGCTTTGTCGGCAAGCTGTGCTGCACGTTCCAGTCGTTCGACGTAAGCGGGGTTGTAGAAGAAACGATCTTCCTCCGCTCCGAGTTCGCCCTCCATATAGCCCATCTCAATCGTATTTTTGAGTTCTTCAAAATACGCGATAAACTCTTTGTAATTCTCGCCAAATGCATGGGAGAAGTAATCTTCTTTGATCTCCTCATAGGAAAGAGAAGCATCAAAATGCGCGCGAGAGTTCAGATAGTAGGCAAAGCCGTGCGGGAAAAAGCTGCGCTGTGTGCTGCACTGGATCAAACCGTCGATATCCAAGCTTTGATATACTTTGATATCCTCATAGAGGCGCTCAGCCAAAGCCATGCAAGACGGATCGTAATGCTGATGCTTCCAAAAATGGTATTCGTAGCAAAGACTCTTACCGCCCCACGTCTTTTTCCAATCCGCGTAGTAAGCAAGATAATCGTCGAGCGTTTTGGGCATCACGTTTTGGTTGCGCTTGTACGGAATTGTCTTCGAAGTGATCTTGCCCTCGGGAAGCGTGGACGTATAACTTCTCGTGATGGGTGCGAGCATTAACGTGAAACGCTTCGGGTTCTTTATCCGTTCCGTAACGGGAGGCCAGCTGCTATCCACGTACGAGATAAACACGATACGGGTATTGAGGCTCTTTGACGTCAGGCGATCATCAATATCGTTGAGGAGAAGCATATAAAAATCCGAAGGTGTCTTCTTTTGACACTCCTCACATTCACAGTGGTTGTTCATGGAATCCGCCAACCAAACATGAATATAATCAGCATTGGCGTGCCGTTCGGCATACTTCACAATATAATCGGCTACCATAGCACGTGCTTCAGCATTTGACATGCAAAAATTGGTGTTGACGGGTTTATTGCGGAACAACTTGCGCTCGCCGTTCATCATCGCAAGGTATTTACGATTGTGTTCGGGCACGACGCTTTCATCCACTTCCTTCCATGCCTCGGAACTATCGATGCCGAACGGCTCACAGGTGAATCCGTGACCGATCGCGTGTAGCTGCAAACCACGTTTGGCGATCTCCGTTTCGCACTCTACCGACCACTGCTGAACGTCGTCGACCGTGACGTCCTGCGCTGCGGGAGCACTCCCGTAATAGCGAGAATAAAAGATCTTGGGAACGCGGAATTGAATCATGACCACGTTCATACCCACTTTGGGGGTGAAATCGATCATTTCCGTCATGGTGGAACGAGCCATAGAACCCTCGTTACACCAACCGCGGTAACGCAAAGAGGCAACGTGACGTAGCTTTACGGGTACGATTTCACGTTTCGGAATAAATTCTCCGTCGGGGCCAGGAAAAAGCCATCGACATCCGTTTTGACGCAGATACTCGTAGACGGCAAGCAGTACACTGCGCAGGTTATCACCCGCGATCACGCCGCCGTTTTTGTCGGTATCGATGTAAAGAATATCGTCCAAATCAGTATCTTCAACGTCGGATACATCAAGGCCCAGATTCTGCATGAGATCCAAATGAAACCCGCCTTCGGCATTTGCATCATAATCGATAAGGATTTCTCCTGCCTGCGGCATCATCATGCGCAAGTAACGTTTTAGTTCCTGCGCGGCAAACGTCAACGTTTGATCGGGAAAATTGATGTGAATGGCATACATGGGAGTACCTCCTGTGGTGCGTTACAACGTTTCTTTAAACAGTTCGGATATTTTTTTAAAGGTTTGTATCCGCTCGTAGTTAACGGTATCGTCTTGGTTATAGGTGGGACAAATAAATCCGCCTTCTTCAAACTCGTTCCACGCATATGTTAAAATATGACGAGTCTTGGTAACCGATTGGTTGCGCTGTATCCAACTGCAAAGCCGTTTTGCTCCATCCAGTAATTCTTCCTTGGTGGCAAAGGCTGCATAATCAACATCGGGATACGTTATCCACGGCACAGGATTTACGATGCGCGGTTTCGGACTCCATCCCATTGTAAATAGCGGGATAATGTCGATGCCGAACTTTTTACGGTCTTCATTTTCTTTTTCGAGTTGCTCGCAAAGCTGTGCATGGGTTGTGATCCCACTGGTGCAACAGGTATATGCTGAAACTGCATCTGCCTTACTGTAATCGCCGTCCTCGCTTTCAACACCGTTGTTGAGGAACACGATATACGGAGCGGGCAGGGAGTGCTCTTCGCAAAGCGTGTTAAGACGCTCAATATAATCCAAACGATAACCGCCAAACAGATAGACGAGAGGTCTGCCGTCCACCTTCTCATAGTAGGGTTGTTTCATTTCTGCCGCGAGTTTTTCAAAGTCATGATCGGTATGTATATGTGAGCAAACAAACATGGCGCAAAGTTTTATTTTATCTTTGAGCTTGCTCTTAAAGTGCATGTTTCTTCCATAGGTGATTTCATGAAGCTTTCCCTCAAGATCGTCACGGTCGAGTTTTTCCTCAGTATACCACGTATAAGCGAAATAGTCTATACCTGCTTCTATCGCATATTCCAGTTCTTTGTCAAATTCTTCCTGCGTTTTGTAGGTGTAGCTGATTTTATTCTCGCCTTCAATATGGGCATAGTACGGCGTGCAATAACGAAACTGTTTGGGACTTAAGCTTTTTGCGGAGTGAAAGCCAAAAAACGTATCCTCCGGCACCGCGCAATCCCAGTTGATAGCACCTACTCTGAATGGTTTTTTTGTTTGTGTAGTCTTCATCTCTTTTTTTATCTCCTTTCGTAGTAAACCGATCGTTGCTGATGAAATGGTTAACAGTTCATTGCAAACACCCGCCCACGAACCGCTCGATATACTGTACGTACACATGCATAACGATATCGGAAAAGCAAGTAAGCGTGTCCGCTTAGGGCTTCTTTGCCAAAAACTGATAACCGACAGAAAACTGGCAATGGCAGGGAAGATGCTGAACCAGTTTTTCCAAGTAAGATAAATGGATACAACCGTAATACACAGAAACAGCACGAGCCATTTTTTGCGATGCTTTTGAGAAAACATAAACACGGTTTCGCGCAACAGTCCGACACACGCAACAGCGGCACCGCTGAAAGCACCGAGGAATATATAATGCAATGCCCAAGCGATATCGGATATAAATTTAAAACACAAAACTCGTTTTTGTGTTTTCTGTTGATAAATCAACACATTGACAGCAACGCCAGTAAAACCAATTATCTGAGCAAAAAATTCCATATATTAACCCTTTTTTCTTGATTGTATGGGTTTTGTGTGATAAACTCAATATATAAATCAAACCAAAATGTTCAAAAAACAAATTTAGGTGATGGTATGGAACTATATTTGCGTTATGCCGCAGACACCTCATACTTACCCAATCGTTTTTTTACAAAGGCGTATGACTGCCGCATGCTTTTTATTTTGGAAGGCACAGGTGAAATTAAACTCGGTGACGAAACGTATGAGTTGAAGAAAAACGTTTTGTGCTATTATCCCGCCGGCACGCGCTATCTGCCGATCAGTTCTACTGACGATACGCTGAAATTCATTACGTTGAATTTTGATTTTGATACAACCCATCCTCACCGATTTACTCTTTCGTCAACGGTGGCAGAGGAAGAGTTTTGCCCTGAGAAGGCCCTTGCGTCACATAACGGAGACGTTCCCGAATTGTTCAAAACCTATTTTGTCATTCAAAATGCGTACAATTTACGAAACATCTTTTTAGAGATTGAACAAGAATATAACGGCAATGAACGGTACGGTAAAGAAAAGGCGGCTGCTAAATTACAGTATTTGTGTTATTGTTTACCCACGTATACTATCGATATCAATCGAGAGCTATTCAACCAAATACTCAGCTTCATAAACGATCATCTATGTACGATGCAAAGCAACAAAGAACTGGCGCAGGCATTAAACTATCACCCTTACTATCTAAACAAAATATTTAAGATGCGAACAGGAATCAGCATTCATCAGTATATATTAAAAAAGCGCTTAGAAAAATCGGTTCAATTGTTGCGTGATACAAATAAAAGTATAGCCGAAATAGCCAACCTATGCGGTTTCTTTGATCAACGACATTTTTCTTCTTTGTTTTCAAAGAAATTAGGGTGTACTCCATCACAAACTAGAAAGAGCGGGACCAAGCTTTTATAATGAGACCTTAACACGCTTCGGCTCTGACTGAATTTACAAATTATTATATGGTGGCAATATATGAGTAATAAAAAATTTAAAAACTTGTTGATATGCACCGATCTTGACGGGACCTTGCTAAACGAAGATCGAGAAGTGTCCAAAGAGAATGTGGCGGCTATTGAGTATTTTAAAAGTGAAGGTGGCTTTTTTACGTTCATAACGGGACGGCAAAAAGCGATCATGACGGAAATTTACGACACATTGAAACCAAACGTACCATATGGTTGTTTTAACGGAGCCGGTTTGTTTGATGGGGAGAAGAATGAATTTATACGTTTGGTCACCTTGCCGGATTCCGCCGCTGAAATTCTTGACTACGTTGCCGAGCAATTCCCTCAAGTGGGCATACAACTGAATACAAAAAACGGGATCTATTATCAGCAAGATTGTATTGTGACCGAGGCATTCAGAGAACGAACGAACACGCAATACCAATACGGAACGTTTAAAACAGCAGGGGAACCGGTTGTTAAGGTGATCTTTGCATCGGAGGATGGCGCGTGTTTGGACAGAGTATCCGAGGCGGTAATGAAGCACCCCAAAGCAGCGGAGGTGGATATCATAAGGTCGGAATATATCTTCTCTGACCTGATGCCGAAAAATGTCAATAAAGGTGACGGCTTGCAAGCATTGGCGGAGTATCTCAAAATCGATATGAGACATACGCTGGCGATCGGGGATTACGATAACGACGTTTCCATGATCAAGCGAGCGGGTGTAGGCGTAGCGGTCGCCAATGCCACAAAGAGCGCAAAAGCCGCTGCCGATCTGATTACGGTTTCCAACAAGGAGCACGCTATTGCAAAAGTGATCGACGATATTGATAAAGGGCGTATCCGTTTTTAAAAATAAAAAAGGAAAGCATATCTCGTTGCCACGCAGGAAACGCTAT
>JAFSGO010000183.1 GCA_017440765.1 Clostridia bacterium | reverse complement strand
TATCATACCCGGCAGACACGATGATCCTGTACGCGTCCCCACGTTTTTCGATTGTCGCCATAATAAAAAATACCCCCTTGGCAAAAAATGATTGCATTTTAAGCCGGAGGTATGCTATACTGTGGGTGGTTTCATGGCCCATAGTCGAGCAGACCTCTCGGCTGTGCTGCCCTCGTTCCTGTTGGCGCAGGAGCGGGGGCTTTTTTTATTTTGTTATACCGTCAAGCCTTTGATCGCGTATTCATACAAAAACGCTTTAACTTTGTCCGGCTCTCCCGTGTTGTAGTAGTCGACCAACAGATCGTTGAACTGCTGCATATTGGCTTCTTTGATCGTCAGCATACCCGCGCCCGCTCCGACGAGGATCTTGTTTGCCGCAACAAGTGACGTGTACTTGTTGCCGTCCAAAAAGAGCTTCGAACCGCACGTTCGGCACGTTCACGCCGTCAAGGATCGTCTTTATCTGCGGGAACGTCACGACGCGGTTTTCCATCCGCATACCGCAGTAAATATTTCTCTTTACAGCTTCAGAACGGATCGTTATACTGGTTCACCCCTTTGTCAGCTCCCGCTCCAGCTCCGTCACCCACAACGGAAGCGGGTCAGCTATGCGGACAAGCTCGCCGTTCTGATACGTGGCCGCCACCATGAACCCGTTTTCGTTATCGTAGAACACCGCTTCGTCACAGTACGGTAGCACCGCGAGAATATCCGCAAAGCGGGTGGAGAATCGACGCAGCACGTCGCTTGTCGGTATATCGTGTCCGCCTTTTTGCACACGGTTTCGAATACGCTTGACACTCTCCTCTGCGGTATCAAGGCCAACATAATACAACCGCACGTGATACCCTGCGTCCCGCGCCTGTTTTGCCGTGGCGGCGGTTTTACGTCCGGACAACGTCGTTTCCTGCGTAAAGGTACTCCCGCTCTGTAAACACTCGTTTATGAGGCGGACAGCCGCCTTGCCGCCCTCGATCACGCCGCCGTGTACGATATTCAGTTTATCCACGTCGATGATCGTGCCGAGCTCCTGCGTCTCTGCCTTCAGCACGCCGGTAAGACTGCTCTTGCCGGTGCCGTTTATCCCGCCTATGATCGTGTAGGTTTTCATTGTTCGTTCTCCTTGCGCTGCGGAAACGCAGCGGAATTGTCGTTATGGCATGGTTGTGATCGCGTTACCATCGAGCGGGCGCGTTATCGTACCAAGCTCGTGAACGCCACGGCTTTGCCGAGTATACGAATCGTATCGAGCTGTGCGCCGGTATACACCATCGGGGAGTATTTGGCATTGCAAGGGACAAGCTGCACAACATTCTCAGACAGATACACACGCTTCAACGTGGCTTCATCGTCAATGAGTACCGCCGCAATCTCACCGTTTTCCACTTGCGGTTGTTCGCGGATATAGACAACGTCGCCGTCCATGATCCGTGCGTCGATCATACTATCCCCCTTGCACCGCAGCGCAAACGTACAATGAATATCATCGGCTACCTCAATATACTGGTCGATATTCTCAGTCGCGGTGATCGGCTCCCCGCAAGCGATCGTGCCGAGCAGTGGGATCTTCCGTGTGTTCGGGAGCGGGAGAATGTTGTGGGGTAAAGACGATGAATTTTTAGGAGAGTCAATATTCAAAGTATCGTCAAGCATATTTTCAACATTGAGCCCCAACGTTCTGCACCACATAGCAACTGTATCGATTTTAGGAGTGTTTTGACCGAGTTCATATCGGCTCACTACTTGTTTCGATGTGTGCAATAAATTGGCAAAATCGTTTTGAGATAACCCCATTGATATCCGTATTTGTTTCAATTTTTCTCCGAATGTCATAGAAAGCACCTACCCTCTGTTATATATTCTATCACAGAGCAGTCACAAAATCAATGACAAATTTTATTTTTTTCAAAATTTTGTCACACAATAGTTGACAATAAACAATAGGAATGCTATGATTATAATTACAGTCACACTTATGTGACGAGTAAACAAAGAAAGAAGTTGTAAAAATGAGCGTAACAATTAGGGGACTAGTGTACAGCCGATTCAAAAGCGTGAGAGAATTTTCACAAACAATTGGTTGGAACAGGCAGAAAGCGAGCCTTGTGGTCAATTGCAAACAAGTCCCAACAGTAACCGAGGTAAACGAAATGGCAACTGTTCTCGGTGTTTCAGCGTCGGAGATATCCGATATTTTTTTGCAAGAACTGTCACACAAATGTGACTGTTAAGAAAGGAAAAAGAGCCATGAACCCAAAAGAAATAGCGCAACACGTTTTAAAGGAGCAAACAACTATGCAGGGCATTGAAACCAAAACCACCGGCATACTTCACCGCATGGGGGTGCCGGCAAACATCCTGGGATACCATTACTTACGTGACGCTCTTTTGCTTACGCTTGAAAGCGGCGAGAAAGCGTTATCCGTGACAAAGCACGTTTACCCTACCGTGGCAAAAAAGAACGCCACAACCGCAATACGCGTCGAGCGGGCCATTCGCCATGCCATAGAGGTTGCGTGGAACCGTGGGGACACAGATTATCACGATGAGGTTTTTGGATATACCATTGATCCGGAACGGGGCAAGCCGACAAACTCTGAGTTTATCAACATGGTGGTAGATCGGATGCGTTTAGAAATAAACGAAGGAGCGGATATGTTATGCGTCACAAATTCTTAGCACAGCCGGAGCAGATCACCCGGCATTACGGGATCCGTCCCGCTATCTTCGAGGGCGTATTGCCGGTGTATGCGGTCGTGATGTTGGAGCACCCGCAGCACGTGATCCTCAGTATGGTAAAGCAGCCCGCCGCCGCGCATTATTGCCACGACCTGGAGCGGGCGAATTTCGGGTATGACGAGGAGCACAGCCATGTATAACGATCTTTACAGCGCACAGGAAATCGCACAGCTCGCGCTGCTGTCGTGTAACGTTCGTGAGTTTCCGGTGAACGTCACACAGCTATGTGAGCATTACGGAATCGCCGCCGAAAGCGGAACCCCGCACGGTGAGCTTGTGGGGATCAGTTTTATTTACAAGGGCTTGCCGGTGATCTTTGTGAACGAACAGGAACCCACTCCACGTCGCCGGTTTATCTCTGCTCACGAGATGGGCCACGTTATGTTAGGACACGTCGGTGCATGGCAGTACTCAGACGATAGCCGCGGTATGCCTCACAAAAGCCAAGAGCAGGAAGCCATGATCTATGCAGCAGAACTGCTGATGCCCGAGTGTGTGCTGATCGCGCTCGGCATTACCGACGTTCCCGAAATCATGCGCACGTGCGGCGTGAATTATTCTACGGCTTTCCGTACAGCAAAGAGTATAGAGCGTCGGATCCGGCGCGGAGATCCACCGACCAACGTGGAAAAAGCGCTGATCCGACAATTTTTGAATCGAGAGGAGCAACAAACGGATGAACAGAAAAGACGATCAACACGAATTCCTGCTTGAACTGGATAGCTGTGCACAGGAGATTGCGGCCGTACAACAGACCTTTTCCGCCATCAGCGTGGCGGCCGCATCGGATACGTTCACGATCGGGCCGCAAACGTTGTTGATACCGTGCACGTCGCTGATGCAGATCGCCAACCGAATGGACGAGCTGTACGACAAAGCAACAGTACTCTTCGCACAGAAAGGAGAATGACGATATGGTAGCACGCATGAGAACCATCAACGAGGCAGCCAAAGAACTGAAAGCCGAGGATCCCGCCACGGCCGTTTCCGCGTGGACGATCCGGCAAATGATAAAGAGCGGGCAACTCCCCTACGTCCCGATCGGCACAAAGATGCTCATCAATATGGACAACTTGGAGCGGGTA
>JAFSGO010000182.1 GCA_017440765.1 Clostridia bacterium | reverse complement strand
GTACGCGAAGACTATTCAGGCGTTCTTGAAAGAGATCTTCGACAAGAAAGGCGACAACGTTCCGGAATCGGTTTTGAATTCTTATAAACCTGCCGAAACGCTCAACACGTTGCTTGTCAA
Organism: Clostridia bacterium; assembly: GCA_017440765.1. Lineage (GTDB taxonomy): Bacteria > Bacillota > Clostridia > Oscillospirales > Acutalibacteraceae > RGIG3009. The sequence continues at coordinate 4,918 of JAFSGO010000182.1, read as the reverse complement.
CCCGCGCCTTGATAACTTTGACGGTTGCACGTTCGAAGCCGATTCGGACGCGACTTATACCGTTAAAGCGTCCGGTAATAACGAGAACCCGAAAGGCGCTCTTACTGTTGCCATCGCGGGTGATCCGGCAGCCGAGACCAAAGGCGAGTCCACGTTCACCTTCAAATTTAAGGGAACAGGCCTTTCCTTGTGGCTCTACACGCACACGGCAGCTTCCGTTGGAACAACGGTGGATACGGGCGAAAACAACGAAAAATTCGTGGTTGATTCAGACTATATCACCGTGAAGGTCGACGGTGTTGCCGTTGGTGGTGACATCCTCCTCACATCGACCGGTTATGCTAATCATAAGGTCGTGCAGATCAAGGAAGGAATGGCGGACGAAGAACACACGGTAACCGTTACCGTGCACGCCAACGGTCAAAACAAGGCGAATCTGGATTTCCGGTATGTCTTAATTGACGGTGACGCTGAAAGAAGCGGCATTTACGACGTGAAATAATCGCAAGCAAAACACTCAAAGGGGGACCTTACGAATGAATAAATTAGGTATTTTCATGAACTTCTGGGAGAAGAACTGGGATGCCGATCATAAGAAGTACATTGACAAAGCAGCAAAGATCGGTTTCGATATCCTGGAGTTCCAGGCACAACCGCTCCTCGAAATGTCCGATGACCACATCCGTGAGTTAAGAAAACGCGCGGACGATGCCGGAATCGAGCTGACCTACAGTCTTGGCCTGGACCGCAACTACGATGTTTCCTCCCTGGATGAGACCATGCGTTTGGGCGGCGTGAAATATCTGCAGAACATTATCCGCAAGATGCACGTAGGCGGCGGCACGCTGCTGTCGGGCGTTAGCTATGCGGGTTGGGGTTGCCCCAATGTTGTCATGGACGACAAGCGCCCCTATTTGGAGCAGTCTGTCAAAAGCATGAAAGAGATCATCAAAGTCGCCGAGGAATGTGGTGTGACGTATTGTGTCGAAGCGGTTAACCGTTTCGAAACCTGCATCATCAACACTGCGGCCGAAGCGTTGGATTATATCGCACGCGTTGACAGCCCGAATATCGGCGTCCTGTTAGATACCTATCACATGAACATCGAAGAGAACAACATCGGTGATGCGATCCGCCTGGTTGGCAACAAGCTTACCAGCTTCCACACTGGTGAGAACAACCGTACCGCTCCGGGCCGCGGCCATTTGGATTGGGACGAGATCTTCGGTGCTTTGGCGGACATCAATTACAAAGGCCGCATTGTGTCTGAGCCGTTTGTTATGCAGGGCGGCGAAGTCGGTCGCGACATTCACGTGTTCCGCGATCTGGTTGAGAATCCCTGCGAAGCCACTATCGATGCCGAAGCAGCGTACCTGCTGAACTTCGAAAAAGAGATGCTGAAGAAACACGGCATGGCATAATGACCTAAAGCGTTTTGACCGCCCCGCGCGCTCGCGGCTGAGTGTGCGGGGCGCTCGAGTGGATTTTGGTGGGGTAGGGGATGATCCCCGCGCTCCTCAAATTCTTATGTTTTTAAGCTTTGTAAAATTAGACAACATATTACAGAAATTTGGCAACATTTTATGTTGCAAAACAAGTTTTTATCTGCTATAATCAATTCGAATAGTTTGCATAAGTGTTTTTGCGCGTTGCCAAATTCAAGGTGGCAATCTCCCCGCGCTTAATTTTTGGAGGTAACGAAAATGAAAAAAGAATATTCCAAACCCTTAGTTACCGTTGTTACGTTGATTGCTGATCGTCCCATTGCAAAACCTCTTTTTGATGATTACGTGTCCGATAATGATCTTATCATCGGCGACGGTGCGTTGGAGTAATTGATCCGGCGTTGCGTTTTTTTGGATTCGAACGTCGCAGTTGCATCACGAACGATCACGCTCGCTCCGTCAGTAACGGGGCAAACGAAACCTCACAAAACTGGCAACCCAAGCGTTATGTAAAACGCTCGGGTTGTTTTGCTTACTCTTGCTTTTTTGGGCACCGCTTTTAAGCGGTGCTTTTTTTGTACTTACCCAATTTCAGTAGTCCAAACAATCTTGGCGTAGTAGGGGAAGGAAGATGTTTCTGCGTCGCAAGAACGCAGTGTTACCGTGATGTCTCCTTTTTTTAAAAAATATCGCCTAAAACTGTAAAAATGCCCTGATTTTCGATTTTCATGACAATATAATATAAGCATTGGACAACATTATCTATTGCATATCTGAAAAAGTATTGGTATAATAGTACCAGTTAAACTGCGGTGTTTGTTGTTGTTTTTGACGAAAGTCGAAAAAAACGATCTTACCAAATCGCGAAAAATGCATTTGGCTTGCGAAAAAGGTCGAGCGCTTTTCGATGCGCACCACACGTTGTTGTGGCGGCATTTCAAAAACACGCAGGCATTGTTAACAATGGCTCGGAAGGGATGAACAAACGGATGACTTTATTTAAAAGCAACGGTATTCCGGTCGGAAAAAAGATTGCTCAAAAGGTTGTAGCAAACGTTTGCCGGTATGTATTCTTGCTGGCGTTCAGCTATGTCTTGATCTATCCGATCATATACATGATTGTCAATGCCATCACGACTTCGGCGGATTACTACAATCCCTCGGTTCAGTGGGTGCCGATACATCTGACGACGGAAAATTTCAAGAACGCTCTTGCCTCAATGGAACTGGGAAAAACGCTGGTCTCCACATTTGTTAACGAACTGGTGGCAGCAGGGCTTGGCATTGCATCGTGTGCAGTGGCGGCTTTCGGATTGGCACGGTTTAAATTTGCAGGTAAATCGGTGTTAAGTGCACTGATGATCTTGACGATCTTGGTGCCGAGCGCGATGACCATCATCCCCAGCTACGTGAACTTCCAAAACTTCCACTTGCTGGATACACCGTTCGTGTTTTGGGTTCCCTCGTTGTTGGGTGTTGGATTAAACGGCGGTTTGTTCATCTACATATACATGCAGTTTTTCAAGGGCCTCCCCAAAGAAATTGAGGAAGCCGCTTGGGTTGATGGCGCCGGAACCTGGAGAACGTTCCTTCAAATCGTGTTACCGTCTTCAAGCGTGGTATTCGTCACGGTAACGGTTTTCTCTGTCATTTGGCACTGGAACGATTCCTTCTTGGCTCAAATGTATCTTACCGATAATTTCCCCATTGGTACGATGATGTCGAACTATCCTCAGAAATTGGGTTTCTGGTTAACACAGACCATGCAGATGTCCAGCTTCACAGCAGCGCAGATTACGATTGCCGCGTGCTTGATTGCTCTGTTGCCGATTCTTATCTTCTACATCATCATTCAAAAACGGTTTATAGCCAGCGTCGCGACAAGCGGTATTGTTGGTTAAAAATAAAAAAAACAGGAGGGCATTGTTATGAAAAAACTCGCAAAACAGATTCTCTTCGGTCTGTTAGCACTTGCCTTGACTTTGTCGCTGGTCGCGTGCGGCGGCGATGGCAAGACAACTGCAACAACGACCACTGCCGGTGACGACACTGTCACCACCACTGTTGCGGATCAGCCGGATGCTACCACCACAACCACAACGGGCGGTAAGTCTTCCTCTACTAAATCCAGCAGCACAAAAGCTCCTTCCTCAACCAAGGCGCCTCAGGGTAACGCTACGGAGTTATCTTGGGCTCAGGTGAAGGCAAATATGCCGGCTAACCTGAAAGGTTCCACCTTGGTTTTCTACAACTGGAATGAGCTCAACTCCATCACCGATGCTCAAAAAGCGGTGAATGCATTCACGAAAGATACCGGCATTACGATTGACTATCAGGTTGGCAACTACGAAACCTACGTTACCGAAATTGCAGCAAACCAAGCGGCTAAGAAGGCCCCGGACGTCGTCCGTATGAAGGACTTAAACCCGGCACTTTTGGCGATGTTGCAGCCCTTGTCCAACACCGGCTACAATTTTAACGATAAAGCTTGGGATAAGGACGTCATGAGCCGTTATTCCTACAAGGGTGTCACCTATGCCACCAACATGACTAACACTGTTATGCAGCAGCCCGACGTGCTCCTGTACAACAAAGAACTTCTCAGCAAATACGATTTAGATGATCTTGATCCTTATGCGTTGTGGAAAAAGGGTCAGTGGAACTACGACAAGTTTGTTGAAGTTTGTACCGCGTTCAAGGATGAAGCTGGCGACAGCTACACCGCGTTCTCCCCGTTCAAATGGCAGGCTTTCGCTCAGTTGCAGGGTAGTGACTTTGTTCTGTACACCGAAAACGGCTTTAAGAACAACGTGACCGACACCAAACTGACCGACGGTTTGCGCAAGATGATCTCTATGAAGGAAGCCGGTCTGGTTGCTGAGCAGGCGTATCAGCGTCAATCCTTTGAGGCAGGTAAAGTTCTCTTCTTCCACGATGCGATCATCGGTGCGAGAAAGACGCACTTCTACTTCACTGGACTGAAGACTAAGGGTACGCTTGGTATCGTTCCGCTTCCCCAGGTCGGCAATACCTACACTCAGTTGTTTGCGGAATTAGAGGCATATGCCGTTCCGATCGGTGCGAAGAATGCGGCAGCTGTTCCGTATTTCCTGCGCTACTGGCTGGATGCTTCCAACTACAACGTCAACCAGTTCTTCACTAACAAAATTGCTCTCGAAGTGTACAATCACTGCATGAAGCAGCCGAACCGTCTCATGACCTATAACTATGGCTACGTTATGACTGAAGCGAATGGCTTTGGCGAAAAATTGGCCGCGATCATGCGTGGTACGGCAGCCGGCGTTGCAACCCATCTCAACGAGATGAAAGGACAAATGGAGAGCGCCGTCAGAGGAACCAACCTTATCTTAGACAAACTGCAGAAATAAGTATCCGCAAAGTGGGATATGAATGAATCGATGTGCACAGAATTGCCGCATCGTCTTGTCTGATCAGTATCCTGTCGCTGTCCG
>JAFSGO010000181.1 GCA_017440765.1 Clostridia bacterium | reverse complement strand
TTGCATCCTTTTAAATGATAGACCAATCGATTGCCCGGTCCATCCTGCGAATAATTGAATCCTTTTTGGAAAATGTTCACAAGCGACCCTCCAGTTATTTTCATCATACAGCAAGCAATGCAAGTATGGGAATTGACAAAAGGGATAAAACGATGTAAAATAAAGCAAATCCGTTCTCGAGGTGTGTGCTGTGAAAACAATCTTCTCAACCGAATCCGTTCATCACATTACCGAAGCAAACATCAATTATTATGCCACTCCGTTCGTTCATCCGACGCGAACCATGCGCGAGCACGATTTTATTTATCTCATGCAGGGAGAATGGCAATTCGGACAAAACAACGAAACGTATACTTTAAAAAAGGATACCTTGCTGATTTTAAGCGCCGGAAATCGCCACTACGGCCTTTCCCCTTGCGCCGCCGGTACTAAAACCATGTATTTTCACGCAACCTGCGAACCGGGAGACATCTCCGCTGACGATATGCCGGCACCTGCGGTTGCCGCTTGTATTGACGCTTCGACAAACAAAACCATTAAACATTACATTTCTCATATTGTTAATAACAAACTATCCGGCAATCAGCGCAAGGCAGATCTGTATTTTGAACTGTTGTTGTGTGAGTTGGCGGAAACGGCACATGATCCCGCCGATTACTCCGTCGCCGAGCGCATTGAAAAGATCATTTTAGCCAATCCCGAACGGTTTTTCTCGAACAAGGAACTGGCGAACGCCGCATGCGTATCACTCAAGACGGCTGAAACAAAGTTCAAGCAAAAATTCGGTGTCACTATCCACCAATACTCCTTAAACTATAAGATTAATGAAGCCATCTCCTATTTTGAAACGTTCCCTCATATCAGCATCAAGGAGACGGCACTGAATTTGGGCTTTTACGACGAGTACCATTTCAGCAAGCAGTTCCGAAAAATAACCGGTATTTGCCCATCTGCTTACAGAAAACAGTATAAAAAATAAAAGATCCCCGAGCCAAAGCGGCTCGGGGATCTTCTTAATCAGTTTCTTGACAGCCGGGGCGGCTCATCAACGCTGTGACGGCCCGCTCAGGCGGATAATTTTCATAACAAATACGATAGCAGGTCTCGGCGATCGGCATCTCCACGCCCATTTTATTGGCAAGGTGATAAGCGGTACCGGCCACCAGATATCCTTCGACCGTTCCGACGCGCTCCACCGCTTCGGCAGGTGACAAGCCACCGCCGATCAGCATACCCGCTCGACGGTTGCGCGAATGCATACTGCCGCAGGTCACGATAAGGTCACCCATACCTGACAATCCGCCAAACGTTATAGGATCGGCACCGAGTTTGACACCCAGTCGGGTGATCTCCGCCAAGCCACGCGTCATGAGCGCCGCTTTGGTGTTGTCCCCCATACCCAAGCCGTCGCAAATACCGGCGGCAAGCGCGATCACGTTTTTGAGAGCGCCACCGAGTTCCACACCGACGACATCACTGCTTGTATAGATGCGAAATGTGGGGTTCATGAGAAGTTCCTGCACGCGTTTCGCCGCTGCTGCATCGCGTGAGGCGCTGACAACGACCGTGGGGATTCCTCTGCCAACCTCCTCCGCGTGGGATGGGCCGGACAGTGCAACCGCCGCAATGCCGGGCAGCGCACCCTCAATCACTTCCGTAAAACGGCGATAGGTGCCTTCTTCGATTCCTTTACCTGCATTCGCAACAACGGCACCTTTCTTTAAATACGGGCGCAACTGTGCAGCGGTGGAAGCAATCGCAAAAGAGGGTACCGCCAGTATCACCAAATCCGCATCACTGACTTCGCGGATGTCGCAGGTAAGGTGAATGGAGGGCTCGACCGGAATATCGGGCAATAATTTCTTATGTTGTCCGTGACGACGAATCGATGCGATCTCGTCTTCAAACGGCGACCATAAGGTAACGGTGTGCCCGTGACGATTTGCCATCACGGCGAGTGCCGTTCCCCAGCCGCCCGATCCTAAAATCGTAATATTAGCCATCGCGTTTTTTCCTTCCAAGCTTACTTTCCGTACCGTTGAGGATTCGTTTGATATTCTCGCGGTGCTTGATAATCGCAATCGCGGTAATAATTGCCATTGCCGCTACGCAGAACGCAACGGTTTGCCAGGGCTGTTCGTACAAGTAGGTGCGCAACAGATAGGTCGCGATCGGCAAACTGATGCCGGCGATAATCGAGCCCAAGGATACCATGCGCGAGATCAGCACCACCAAAGCGAATACCGATAAACCGATCACCGCGGTGCGCCAATCCAAAATCAGAGTCATACCGAGTATCGTCATCACACCTTTACCGCCGCGGAATCCGAAAAACACGGGATAAATATGACCGAGAACGCAGCACAACCCCGCCAAATACTTACCGACGAGCGCCAAATTTTCCGTATCGTGCGTGAGCAACGTGGAACCGGCTACCGGGGCTAATTGCAGCGAACACAGCAACAATCCGCCGAGATAGACCGACAGCATGCTTTTGCAAAGGTCGCCGATGAAGGTAAGCAGGGCGGGCAATTTCCCTTGTGAACGCAGAACGTTTGTCGCGCCCGCGTTACCGCTGCCAAAGGAGCGAATATCCTTACCGGAAACCCGCTTGGTAATGATGATCGCAAAGCTGATACTGCCAAGCAGATACGCGATGACAGCCGCAAGCAGCATCGAAAGCCAGCAATTTTCCAAAAATGTCAGCATAGTGTCCTCCTACTTGCCGCTGTTATCTCCGCGTTCGCGGATGATGAAACGAATGGGTGTACCTTCCAGGCCAAAGGTTTCTCGCAGTTGATTTTCCAGATATCGCTGATAGGAAAAATGAAACAGATCCGCACGGTTGACAAAAAAGACAAACGTGGGAGGACGGGTAGACGGCTGTGTCATGTAATAAATCTTCAGCCGTTTTCCTTTATCCGTGGGCGGTTGTACGCGGGCAGTCGCCTGCGCG
>JAFSGO010000180.1 GCA_017440765.1 Clostridia bacterium | reverse complement strand
GAAAAACTATAAACTTTGGTGTGAAAAAGCAATTGCCGATCCCGATTTAATTGCAGAACTAAAAAACATCGAGCAAAATCCAAATGCAATTCAGGACGCTTTCTACCGTGATTTAGAATTTGGAACGGGCGGTCTGCGCGGTGTCATCGGCGCAGGGACCAACCGCATGAATGTGTACACGGTTGCAAAGGCCTCGCAGGGTCTTGCCAATTACGTGGTAAATCATTATAACGAAAGCGAACGCAAAATCGCCATCAGTTACGATTCTCGAATCAAATCGGACGTATTTGCTGTCACCGCCGCGCGTGTATTTGCCGCCAATGGGATTCAGGTGTGCTTATATAAAGAATTGATGCCAACACCGTGTCTGTCTTTTGCCGTCCGAGATTTGGACTGTGCGGCCGGCGTGATGGTTACCGCATCTCATAATCCCTCTAAGTATAACGGGTATAAGGTTTACGGTAGTGATGGTTGCCAGATCACCGTTGCCGCCGCCGATGAAATCTATGCCGAGATTTCAAAAACAGACGTTTTTGAAGACGTTAAGTTAACGGACTTTGAGGAAGCAAAGCAGGCGGGTATCATCACGTATATCCCGGACGAGGTATATACCCGCTTTACCGAGGAAGTGAAAAAACAATCCGTTTTGTTCGGTGAGAACATCGATAAATCAGTTTCGATCGTGTATACCCCGCTCAACGGTTCGGGTTTAAAGCCGGTACTGCGTGCCTTGTCCGAAAGCGGATACACCAATATCACGGTGGTCAAGGAGCAAGAATTGCCGGACGGCCACTTCCCCACCTGCCCGTATCCCAATCCCGAGATCCGCGAAACCATGATGCTCGGTATGGAATATGCAAAGAAACAGGATGCCGATCTGTTGCTTGCCACCGATCCGGATTGTGACCGCGTGGGAATTGCGGTACGCAACCGCGACAACGAGTTCGTGTTACTTTCAGGTAACGAAACAGGCATTCTCTTGTTGGATTATATTTGTTCACAGCGGCAAAAACACAATAAAATGCCTAATGAACCCGTTTTCGTCAAAACCATCGTCACGATGGATATGGCAAAAAAGATCGCCGATAAATACGGCGTCAAGACCGTTGACGTATTGACCGGATTTAAATTCATCGGTGAGCAGATTGGATTACTGGAAGCTGCCGGCCGTAAAGACTCGTATATTCTGGGGTTTGAGGAAAGCTACGGCTATTTGAGCGGAAACTACGTGCGCGACAAAGATGCGGTGAACGCCTCTCTGCTCATTTGTGAGATGTTCTCTTATTACAAAGCACAGGGCGTCTCCTTGCTGGAAAAGCTGGAGATGCTGTATGAGGAATTCGGGTTCACCTACAACACGCTGTATTCCTTTGAGTTTGAGGGCGAATCCGGCTTCCACAAAATGCAGGCGATCATGGATGCGTTCCGAGGCGGATTTGAGGAAATGGCGGGCATTTCCGTCGTTAATATGCTGGATTACAGTTTAGGAATTGACGGCCTGCCGAAATCCAACGTGCTCAAGTTCTTCTTAAAAGATACCGGTTCCGTCGTGGTGCGCCCCTCCGGTACGGAACCAAAACTGAAAATTTATCTCTCCGTTTCTGCCGCCAATCGCGATGCAGCAACGGCTACTGAACAGTCCTTGTCGCAATTCATCCGCGCGTATATCGAAAAAGCGTAAACATAGTAAAACGCCCTGCCCGATAAAACTCGGGCAGGGCGTTTTTTATTAAGTTAGATAGTTGTATAGGGCTTTCTTAGAAACCAATGTGTTGATAGCCCAAGTACTTGGTGAAGGCCTCGGTTACGGCTTGTGCCACATTGCCGCAAACGATTGCTGCGTGGTGGTGGAAACCTGCCATGCCGATGGTGTACAACTTGTTCTGTAGGTTTTCGGTTTGCAGAACACCCGGCACACCGAAGAATTCTTTTTCGACCGGATCATCAGTGATGCAACCTTCATCAACGAAGAACTGCAGTTTGCCGTTTTCGGTACGCATACCCGAATAAGTAACCGCGCCGGTCTTCATCTTGCCGACGTTCAAGCCCCAGCTGCAATCCGGGCCATACGATTTATCCAGCATTTTGTGGCTTTCCACATGGCCGGGACCGGTCATCAGATCCATCGGCAACGGGCCGCAGTGGAAGAGGATGCACTTATCCAATTCTTCGCCGTAGTTGTTGTTCAGATCCAAGCAACCGGCGCCCTTTCCTGCTGCCAAAGACAGACCCTTCATCGCAATCGCGTTGGCGACGTCGGTCTCGCACACAGCCGCAACGCCGTTTTGGTTGAGAATGCCCATCACGGAGCAGGGTGAAATGCCGAACGTGGTCTGCAGTTCGCTCCAGCAACGGATCGCAATCGCATCCAACTGATTTTCCTCGATCAAGCGGGAAACCACAACACCGAGCTTAGCGACTGCCAATTCGCGGCCTTCCGGAGCATTGGCGAAGCAAACGACATCTGCCAGTTTTTTCTTCCAATCCAACACAGCGCTGTCGTTATCATCCAGTTGCTGCATTGCTTGAACGAATGTGGAAAGATCGTAGGTTTCGACATCGATACCCACATTTTCCAAAGCAAACTCATCAAAACGAACGCTCTTGAACGCGGTCGTTCTTGCGCCGATGCAACCGACGCGCATCTTCTTCATGCCGGCAACCACACGGCAGGTTGCCGCAAAGGTCGACAACTGCTCGTGGAACTCTTCACTGGACGGATGAACGACGAAGGGTGAATACGTGGTATATTTCTTGCCCATCTGTGCAAGTACGCTGCCCAGTGCCAGTTT
>JAFSGO010000179.1 GCA_017440765.1 Clostridia bacterium | reverse complement strand
TTTTATATTTTTTTAAGGATTTTTCAAAAACATCAAAATTTTTTCGGTCAGGTCTCAGCAATCTGACCGAAAAGTAAAGACAGAAACACCTGGATCCGTTGGTTGTTTTAAGGTGTCAAGGGCGATTTGAACCTGCCTCGGTGATTTTTAAGAGGACGGATTTGCTCTTGTCACCTTATAGAGAAAGGCGGCGTTTTTGATGAAAAAATACGGAGTAAGAGTGGGCAGTTTGTTGTTGTGCGTGGCACTGTTATGTACGGGATGCGGCGGCGCGGGTGATAAAGATACCGAAACCACCGGTACTACCACTACGACTGTCCCCACTACTACAACGACGTTAGCACCGACCACCACGCAAAAAGCGGAGGCGGAAGGAGCGCTGCTGGTGAACTGCCCCGACGGCAAGCGAGTGGATCACGAGCTGTTGGCGCGCTTGCGGGGTGTGTGCAGTCCGTACAAAAGCGAGATATCTTTTTACTATAAAGATCCGGTGAGCGGTTACAGCATTGAATACCGCGCAGACGAGATCTATCAGACGGCGAGTGTGATCAAAGCACCGTACGTGAAATATCTCTTGTCCTCGGGTGCGGATCTTAACAAAACGCTCAAAATGACGAAAAAGCAGGGCGGGTCCAGCCATATTGACGAGAAGCCGCTCGGCACGGAGTTTACCGTTAAAGAACTCATGGAGTACGCGATCCGTTACAGCGATAATACCGCTTACTATATGCTCAATGAAGAATTCGGGTTTGAGGGCTTTAATGATTATGCCGAGTCGCTGGGTATCGCCTCCAATGCGGCGAACAAGCTGACACTCGTGTTTCCGAAACCGCGTTTCGGGTATCTGTCGGCGCGGGATGCCGGTTTGTATTTTGAGGATATCGCCCGCTATATTGAGAAAGGCAGCGAGAAGGCCAAACTGCTAAAGACCTGGCTGACCTCCACAACGGTTGACGGTATGCTCGCGGATGCGCTTGGCAACACCTATGAGGTAGCGCACAAGTACGGCGAGCAGGGAAGTCAGGCCTATCACGACGCGGCGATCGTGTATGCACCGCAACCGTACGTGCTTACGATTTTGTCCACGTTGGAGCCGTATGCGGCGGAATCGGATAAAGTGTTTTCCGACGTGGCGGCGCTGATCGATGCGATCCAGACACAACTGCATGCAGGATAAAGTGAGGAATGACCATGCGTATTGTTATTAAAGTAGGCACCTCCACGTTGGCACACGCGACGGGACGTATTAATATCCGCCGCGTGGAGCAGTTGTGTAAGGTGATGAGTGATCTGAAAAACGCCGGACACGAGATCGTGCTCGTCTCGTCCGGTGCCATCGGCATGGGTGTCGGCAAGCTGTTACTTAAAGAGCGCCCGGCAGACATGGCGACCAAGCAGGCGGCGGCGGCTGTCGGTCAGTGTGAACTGATGTATACCTACGATAAACTGTTTGAAGAATACCGTCATACCGTTGCGCAGATCTTGCTGACGGGAGACGATCTGAATGACGAAAAACGGCGCGGCAATTTCCATCAGACTCTGTTCCGTCTGTTGGAACTCGGCGCGTTGCCCGTCATCAATGAAAATGACACGGTGTCCACCGAGGAAATCGGCATTGGCGACAACGACACTTTAGGTGCCATCGTGGCGGTAAACGCGGGTGCCGATCTGCTCGTATTGTTGTCGGATATTGACGGCTTGTACGATGCGGATCCGCATACGCATCCGGATGCGCGGCTGATTCCGCTAGTCAGTGAGCTGAACGACGAGGTGTTAACACTTGCCGGCGGCGCGGGTTCTAAATTGGGGACCGGCGGCATGGCAACCAAGTTGCACGCGGCGCAGATCGCGACAGAGGCGGGCATTGACATGGTGATCGCCAACGGCGAATATCCGGAGAAATTATACGACATTGTTGACGGCAAAGCGATCGGCACGCGCTTTTGCGGAAAGAAGCAGAGAGTATGACTACGCAAGAGATCTTACAGGCGGCAAAGCGTGCTTGTGTGCAAGCCGCGGTGCTGACTACTGAACAAAAAAACGCAGCGCTGTGCGCGATGGCGGATGCGCTTTTGGCGCATACCGCTTCGATCTTGGCGGCGAACGCAGAGGATGTGAACGCCGCCAAAGCCACGCTCTCTGTCGTGATGGTGGATCGCCTGGCACTGACTGCCGAGCGGATTGCAGGCATGGCAGACGGTATCCGCGAGGTAGCGGCACTGCCCGATCCCGTTGGTCGTGTGATCGAGCGGGTGGAACGTGAAAACGGTTTGCTGATTGAAAAGGTCAGTGTGCCGATGGGCGTGACGGCAATGATCTACGAGAGCCGCCCGAACGTGACCTCGGATGCAGCGGCATTGGCATTCAAAAGCGGTAACGTGTGCGTGTTACGCGGCGGCAAGGAAGCGTTTCGTTCGTCGCAGGCGATCGTGGACGCGTTGCATGACGGCTTGCGTCAGGTAGGGCTCCCCGAAGCGATGATCCAACTGGTGCAGGATACTACCCGCGCGAGTGCAAATGAATTGATGACAGCGGTAGGGTTAGTTGATTTGCTGATTCCTCGCGGCGGTGCGGGGCTCATTCGCGCGTGCGTGGAGAACGCGTTGGTACCGTGTATTGAAACCGGTACCGGCATTTGCCACGTATACGTGGATGCCGATGCCGACGTGGATAAGGCGTTGGCGATTATCGAAAATGCGAAAACCAGCCGCCCGTCGGTGTGTAATGCCGCCGAGGTGTGTTTGGTGCACGGTGATATTGCTCCCGACTTTTTGCCGAAGTTGCGCGAACGCTTGGGTGACCGCGTGGAGCTGCGTTTGGATAAACGCGCAGCGGCGATCGTTGACGGGACGCCCGCCGGCGAACGTGATTTTGATACCGAGTTTTTGGATTATATTTTGGCGGTCGGTGTGGTGGATGACGTCGATGCGGCGATTGCGCACATCGCGGAACATTCCACAGGACACAGTGAAGCGATCGTTACAGAAAACGCGCAAACGGCGGCGAAATTCACCGCGGCGGTGGATAGTGCGGCAGTTTACGTGAACGCGTCAACGCGGTTTACCGACGGCGGCGAGTTCGGGCTGGGGTGTGAGATCGGTATCTCCACACAAAAGCTGCACGCGCGCGGACCGATGGGATTGCGCGAGCTAACGACCTATAAATACATTATCCGCGGTGACGGACAAGTAAGGTGATCGGTATGAGCAAGTATATTGTCGGTTTTATCGGTGCCGGTAACATGGGCGGCGCATTGGCGGCGGCTGCCTGCAAAAGTGTGGAGCCCGCGCAGGTGATCGTGGCGGATCGCGATACAGATAAGGCGGCAACCCTGGCGACGGTAAACGGTTGCGCTGTCGGCGATAACGAGGCGGTTTGCCAAAACAGCCGTTTTGTGTTTTTGGGTGTAAAACCGCAGATGCTCAGTGCGGTGGCGGCAGAACTGAAACCGCTCTTGGCAGAGGGTACGGTAGTCGTCAGTATGTTGGCAGGTGTTACCACCGAGCGCTTAGCAAACGAATTGGGTGAGCGCCCGATCATTCGCATTATGCCGAACACGCCGGTGGCGATCGGCGAGGGAATGATCTTATATACGGCAAATGCCGCCGTATCCGAAGCGGATAAAGCGGCATTCGTGCAGTTGTTGTCTGCGGCGGGGCAGTTGGATGAGATTCCCGAAGCCCTGATCGATGCAGGTTGCGCGGTTTCCGGTTGTGGACCTGCCTTCGTGTACTTGTTCGTTGAGGCGTTGGCAGATGCCGGAGCCGCTTGCGGATTATCACGAGAAACGGCATTGCAGTACGCCGCACAGACGGTAGCCGGCGCGGGCCGCATGGCGGTGGTTGACGAGCGCGATCCCGTAGCGCTCAGGGAAGCGGTGTGCAGTCCCGGCGGCAGCACTATTGAAGGGGTGCGCGTGCTGGAACAGAATAACGTACTCCGCCGAGTTGTTGCAGATGCGGTGAAGGCATCGTTTGAACGGACAAAGGAATTGGGAAAATAAAGAAAGCCACGCGATTTTCGCGTGGCTTTCTTCTTAGGTTTTAATTAGTCGCTTACGAAGGGCATGAGGGCGATCTGACGGGCGCGTTTGATTGCGACGGTCAACTCTCTCTGATGACGGGCGCAGGTGCCGGTCACACGACGGGGCAGGATCTTCGCGCGCTCGGACACATAACGGCGCAGGCGAGCGACATCCTTATAGTCGATGCTCTCCACACGGTCTGCACAGAACGCACACACCTTACGGCGGCCCTTGCGCATACCTCCGCGGGGACGGTCAAACTTTTCCGTCTTTTCCACTTTATCAGCCATGGGATTGTTCCTCCTTTAATTCAGACTTGTTCGCGGTCCTCAGAACGGCAGGTCGTCATCGGTGACGATCTCTTCAAAGTCACCGCCGGCGGCAGTTGAAAACGCCGGTGCTGCTTCGCTGTAGGTGGGGACCTGAGAATCCGTACGGGGTGCCGTGGCACCGCTCTTGGATTCGGCAAAGAATGCGTTATCGACAACTACTTCAAACACGGTGCGATTGTTGCCGTTCTTATCGGTATAAGAGCGGCTCTGCAGAGAACCCTGCAGGGCAATGCGCTGACCTTTTTGGAAGTAGCGGCAGATAAACTCCGCTGTGTTGCGCCATGCGACACAATTGATGAAATCGGTCTGACGCTCCGCACCTTTCGGTTGATAGGTACGGTCAACAGCAACGGTGAAGCTGGTCACGGACACGCCGTTCGTTGTGGTCTTTTGTTCAGGGGTCGCGGTGAGGCGGCCTAACAGGCATACGGAATTCATATCGCAGCCTCCTTACTTATCCTTGCGGACGACCATGGAACGCAGAACACCTTCGGTGATCTGAGCTTTGCGCTCCAGCTCTGCCGGAAACTCGGGGCCGCTGACAAAATTGTACAGGACATAATGACCCTCGGTTTCGTCTTCGATCGGGTACGCCAAACGGCGTTTACCCCATTCGTCGATCTCGCCGATCTCCGAATTCTCCGCGATCAAGGTCTTGAATTTCTCGACCATGGCGGGGACGCCTTCTTCTCCTAACGTTAAGGAGAAAATGAAGACGGCTTCATAGGAACCTTTTACTGTGGGCATAATTGCACCTCCTCTTGGTCTATGGCCCCCTCACTTCGGAAGGGGCAAGGATATGTGTTTTTCCGTAAGACAGAAAAACGCTGTATAATTATAGCAACCAAACGTTATGCCGTCAACCCTTTTTTAAAAAATTCTTTACTTTCCCGCCGCGGTGACATATAATAATAGCATTGACCTGCGAGAAAGGATTTAGAATATGCTGCAATTTGAAGAACTGCGGCTCCGGCTGGAAAGTAATCTGCCGGAGATTGAAAAGTTGTCCGAGGCGATCGGCCTTGCGGCGATGAAAAAAGAAGTCAGCGAACTGGATATGCGCGCCGCCGAGCCCGGGTTTTGGGATAATATGGAGAAAGCGCAAACGGTGACGCAGCGTGCCGCCAATTTGAAGGACGCGATCGAGCGGTACGAACGGTTGGTGACCGAGTATCACGATACGATCACCCTCATTGAACTGGCGGATGAGGAGGGCGATTTGTCGCTTTTGGAAGAATGTACCGCCGGTGTGGAGCACGTGGAAGCCGAACGTGAAGCGCAACGCTTGGCAACGCTGCTTGTCGGGGAATACGATTCGCACCATGCTATTCTTCCCTTTCACGCCGGATCCGGCGGAACCGAGGCGCAGGATTGGGCGGAAATGCTTTACCGCATGTACACCCACTGGGCGGAAAAACGCGGTTTCACCTATAAAATTTTGGATTACCAAGACGGTGACGAAGCGGGGCTCAAGAGTGCCAGTATTCAGGTCAACGGCGAGAACGCCTACGGCTATCTGAAAGGGGAAGCGGGCGTGCATCGTTTGGTGCGTGTGTCGCCGTTTGATGCCGCCGGCCGCCGCCATACGTCCTTTTCGGCCTTGGAGGTCGTTCCGGAACTTGATAACAGTGTGGATATTGAGATCCGCCCGGAGGATATTAAGATGGACGTGTTCCGTTCCAGCGGTGCGGGCGGTCAGCACATCAACAAGACCTCGTCGGCAGTGCGGCTTACACATATCCCGACCGGTATTGTCGTCGCGTGCCAAACTGAGCGAAGCCAGTTCCAAAACCGCGATACCGCGATGAATATGCTGAAAGCAAAGTTGATGAAGATCAAAGAGCAGGAACACTTGGATCGTATTGAAGATATCAAGGGTGTGCAGGCGCAGATCGCGTGGGGCAATCAGATCCGTTCGTACGTGTTCATGCCGTACACGCTTGCCAAGGATCATCGTACCGGCTATGAAATGGGTAACATCAACGCCGTGATGGATGGCGATCTGGACGGCTTTATCAACGCGTATCTTACTGCCTCCGCCAACGGTACCTTGGACACCAAAGAATGACGCTTTTTACGAAAAAGACGAAGGAGTTGACTTTTTCGTCGTATCTGTTATACTAATGTAGTAAATGCATAACGATTGAAAAGAGGGATGGCATGGACTTCCAACCGATTGCGGATCATTTCGGCATTACCGGCGTGATCGCGCATACAGAGGAGATCCATTCAGGCAACATCAACCGCACCTATTTGGTGGCTGTGCAGGAAGCAGACAGCCAGAAGGAATATGTATTTCAGAAGATCAACACCTTCGTGTTTAAAAAGCCGGAGGAGGTTATGGACAACATCCTCAAGGTGACTGAGCATATTAAGAAAAAGCTGATTGAAACACACGGGTGTTATCGTCGCCGGGTGTTATCGTTCTTGGTGGGCGATGATGGGAAACCGTATTATTACACAGCTGGTAACAAACATTTTTGGCGTGTTTACGAGTACATTAACCACGCCGTTGCATACGATCAGGTTATAAAGCCCGAACTTTTTTATGAGGCGGGCCGTTCCTTCGGTGAATTTCAAGATTGGCTGTCGGATTTTCCGGCGCAGTCGCTCTCGGAGATCATTCCGAACTTTCACAATACACCGGTGCGGTTTGAGACCTTCCGTCAGTCGGTAGAAAAGGACATCGCCGCTCGCCGTGCCGAGGTGGAGGACGAGATCCGCTTTTTGTTGGATCGCGAAGCCGAGTGCGGCGTGTTGGCCGAGAAGCTCGCTTCGGGAGAGATCCCGTATCGTGTAACGCATAACGATACCAAGATCAATAACATTCTGTTTGATAACCAGACGGATAAAGCGATCTGTGTGATCGATCTGGATACGGTTATGCCCGGGTCGGCACTGTATGATTTCGGTGATGCGGTGCGCTACGGTGCCTCGACGGCACTGGAGGATGAGCGTGATCTTTCCAAGGTTTCGCTGGATCTCGCGCTGTATGAGCAATTCACCAAAGGATTTTTGGAGTCAATGGGCAATTCGATGGCAGCGGCGGAGATCGCACTGTTGCCGCACAGTGTCAAGATCATGACATTGGAACTTGCTACACGCTTTTTGGCGGATTATCTTGACGGTGATATTTACTTCAAGACTCGCAGTGACGATCACAATTTGGTGCGTGCACGCACACAAATTCAGTTGGTGCGGGATATGGAAGCCAAGTGGGAGCAGCTGTTGGCGATCACCGCGCGCCTGACGAAACAATAATCGTACATAAGACAAAAGCACTGTTTCATTCGAGGCAGTGCTTTGTTTTTGTGTTTTGGTGGTTGTATTTCTGCATAAAATGTGGTAAAGTGATGTAAATATATGCATAAAGGAGGGAATGCGTAATGGATAACCGACCGATCGGTGTATTTGATTCCGGCTTAGGCGGATTGACAGTAGTGCGTGAGTTGCTTGAGCAGTTGCCGCACGAGAATATTGTGTATTTCGGGGATACCGGACGCGTTCCCTACGGTTCGCGCAGTCCCGAAATGGTGAAGCGCTATGCCATGCAGGATTGTGAACTGTTGCTTCGGCAGGATGTAAAATACATCATTGCTGCCTGCGGTACAGTCAGTTCGGTGGCGGGAGAAGCGCTTCGCGCGTTGCCGGTGCCGGCGATGGGTGTTGTGGGACCGACGGCGGAGGCGGCACTTGAGGCCACGAAGACCGGTCGAATCGGCGTGATCGGCACGGCGGTGACGGTGCGTTCCGGCTCGTTTGAGCAGGCGATTAAGCGTGTGCGTCCGGATGCACAGGTGTTTGCACAAGCGTGTCCGGTGCTGGTGACCTTGGTCGAGAGTGGCTGGGTGGAGGAAAATAATCCCGCAACCGAGGCGGTCGCCAGGCAGTATTTGGAGCCGCTTATGGATCACAAGATCGATACACTGATTTTGGGTTGCACGCATTTTCCGCTGCTCGCACCGATCGTTTCCCGCATTTTGGGCGAGGGTGTCACGCTGATCAATTCCGGCGCCGCAACTGCTGCCAAATGCGCTTCGCTTCTGCAGCAGCGCGATATGCTTTCTGCATCGGACAGCATGGGCAGCTGTCAGTTTTTCGTCAGCGATCAACCGTACAATTTCACGCGCGTGGCCGAAATGTTTTTGGGCCGCGCGGTGCGTGAGGATGTTCGTCGGGTCGACATGGAGGGCATCGGATAAATGAACGTCACGATATCCTTGCGCTCGATCCAGCGGATGGACGGCGATACCGAAACTGCCGAGATGACGGCACGTGGTACGCTGGACATGCTTGCGGATGGTGCCCGGTTGTGTTACACGGAGTCACCGCAGGATGGCGGAGCCGCCGTGACGGTGCTGGTTGGCCACGCGCAGACGATCATCGAGCGGCGCGGCGAGATTTCATCTCGGATCGTATTGGAAGAAGGAAAACGGCATGCTTGCCGTTATGAGACACCGTACGGATTGCTGACTCTGCACGCGCAGGCGCGGCAGTTGGTGTTTTCAAACGTGGGAAATACCGCACTCCTGCGGGCGGTATACACATTGGAGATGAGCGGTGCGTACACCGAGCAGGAAATTGAATTTCGAATCAAGGAAGTGTCACCATGCTGACCATTATGGAGCAAGCACAACAACAATTGCGGGCAGCCGTACAAGCTGCCGTGCGTGCGGCGATCGCTGCCGGAGAATTACCGGATGCAGAGTTGCCCGAATTTGTCGTGGAGATCCCTGCTGACCGTACACACGGTGATTTCGCAGCGAACGCCGCGATGGTTTCCGCGCGCGCATTTCACAAGGCACCGCGGCAGATCGCCGAATGTATTGCGGCGCATTTGAAACTGGACAATACCTATCTGGAACGCGCGGAAGTCGCCGGTCCCGGTTTTATGAATTTCTTTTTGTCACCTCGTTATTATGCGGATATCGTTGCGCAAGTGATCGAGCAGGGTGACGACTACGGTCGCAGTGACTACGGTGCCGGTAAAAAGGTGATGGTGGAATTCGTGTCTGCTAACCCCACCGGTCCGATGCACATGGGTAACGCTCGCGGCGGCGCCTTGGGTGACTGCCTGGCGGCGGTGCTGGATGCCGCCGGTTACGAGGTGTGGCGCGAGTTCTATATCAACGATGCCGGTAATCAGATCGATAAATTCGGATTGTCGTTAGAGGTGCGGTATCTGCAGCTGTATCGGGGCGAGGACGCTGTCCCGATGCCGGAGGACGCCTACCACGGTGACGATATTCGCGAGCACGCCAAGGCGTTTGCCGAGATTCACGGCGACGCGTTCGTGGATGCGGCGGAAAAAGAGCGCCGCGCGGCACTGGTTGCCTACGCGTTGCCGCTCAACATTGAGAAAATGAAAGCCGATATGGCGAAATATCGGATCGTATACGATCGTTGGTTTACCGAGTCCACGTTGCATAACGACGGCGAGGTGCGCGAGGTGATCGATCTGCTGACCGCACGCGGGCTGACCTACGAAAAGGATGGGGCCTTATGGTATAAGGCCGGTGAATTCGGCGAGAAATATCAGGGTAAAAAACACATTAACCGCGACGGCGTGGAAGAAGGCATCAAAGACGAGGTCTTAGTGCGTGCCAACGGTAATCCGACGTATTTTGCGGCAGACATTGCGTATCACCGCAACAAGTTTATGCGCGGATTTGATACCTGCATTGACGTGTGGGGTGCCGACCACCACGGTCACGTGGCGCGTATGAAGGGTGCCATGGACGCGATCGGCTTGTCGGGCGATAATCTGCAGGTCGTGTTGATGCAGCTTGTTCGTTTAATGCGTGACGGCGAAGTGGTACGGATGTCCAAGCGTTCGGGCAAGGCCATTCAGCTTGCTGATCTGTTGGATGAGGTGCCGGTGGATGCGGCGCGGTTTTTCTTTAACCTGCGCGAGGCATCTACGCAGATGGATTTTGATTTGGGACTTGCCATTGAACAATCGTCCTCCAACCCCGTATATTACGTGCAGTACGCACACGCGCGGTTATGCTCGATTTTCCGCACGGTTGCCGAAGATGGCGTGACGTTGCAGGCGCCTAAGCAGGATGTCCTGTGCTTGCTTTCGGAGCCGGAAGAGCGGGAGCTCATCCGCCATTTGGCAGGGTTTGCGGCGCAGGTGGTGACTTGCGCGAAAGAACAAGACCCCGCCGGTATGACGCGGTATGCGCAGGAACTGGCAACTTTGTTCCATAAATTCTATAACGCGTGCCGCGTGCGCGGCGTGGAGGTCGAGCTTCAGCAGGCGCGTTTGGCATTGTGTGAGGCAACGCGCATTGCCTTGCACAACGTGCTGACGCTTCTTAAGATTGAGGCACCCGAAAGTATGTAACACAAAAACAAATCCCCCGTTTGACGGAAATTGTCAAACGGGGGATTTTTTGGTGAGTTTTTTATACGGGTTTTACGTCAAAGGAATTGGCAATAGCGGTGCGGCCTTCCTCAAGGGAATTAAACTCGCCGTTTGCGAGCATCTGTACGAGCAGGTTGCCGAGTGCGGTTGCTTCGATGGGGCCGGCATACACGGCTTTACCGGTGGATTTGGCAGTCAGCTCGTTTAAATAGCTGTCCTGACAGCCGCCGCCGACGATGTGCAGGCGGGAATAGGTGCGGCCGGTAATCTCTTCCAGCCCGCGGACGGCTTTGCCGTAGCAAGCCGACAAGCTCAGATAAATGACCTTAGCCACCTCGCCGACCGTTTGAGGCACGGCTTGATTGGTTTCGGCACAGACGGTTTTGACCATGTCGATCATGCTCTTCGGAGCCAAGAACCGCATATCGTCCACATCCACGACCGAATCAATCTCTGCTGCGCGTGCCATGTCGCTGATCTCACCGAAGCCGTACTGATTGTTCAGTTCGCGCTTGACCGATTGCAGCATCCACAGACCCATGATGTTTTTAAGGTAACGGAAGCGGTAATTGACGCCGCCTTCGTTGGTAAAGTTGAGCTTGCGGCTTTCCTCGGTGCAGTTGGGGGTCATCATTTCGACGCCGAGAAGTGACCAGGTGCCGGAGCTGATATACAGGAAATCGTCGTCGTTTGCCGGAACGGCAGCAACCGCCGAGCCGGTATCGTGTGTGGCAGGCAGTACGACTTTGCAGTTGAAGCCCACTTTGGCGGCAATCTCATCCGTTAAGTTGCCGACGACCTCGCCGGGGGTCTTGAGTTCGCGGAACAAGCGACGCGGGAAGCCCAACTTGTCCAGCAGCTCGCCGTCCCACTGTTTGGTTTCGGCATTGACGAGGTTGGAGGTGCTCGCCATGGTATACTCGTTGACGGCTTTGCCGGTCAGCAGATAGTTGTAATATTCGGGAGGCATGAGGAAATACTCAGCGCGGTCAAACGCGGAGGGGTCGGTCTGTTTGACACTCATCAGCTGATAGATGGTGTTAAACATTTGCTTTTGCGTGCCCGCGATGGCATACAGATCTTGCTCGGAGATGCACTGTGACACGCAGACGTCCATGCCGTCGGTACGGCTGTCGCGGTATGCGACGGGATCGCCGATCATGTTGCCGTCCTTATCCAACAGCACAAAGTCGACGCCCCAGGTGTCGATGCCCATCGACAGCGGGATCTTGCCGGCAGCGGCACATTTTTTCATGCCTTCGAGAATACCGCCGAAAAGGTGCTCGGTATCCCAGCATAGGTGGCCGTTTTTCTCTACCAACTTGTTTTCGAAGCGGTGCATTTCCTCTAAAACGATTTTGCCGTTTTCAAGGTGTGCCAGAATATGACGGCCGCTCGATGCGCCGATATCCACAGCTAAATAATAGGTTGCCATTTCAACGACTCCTTTTAACGATCAGATTGATTCCAGTATACCAAATATTCTCTGAAATGGCAAGATGTATAAAAATTTTTCATAGAATCTTGACAGAAAACGCTACAGAAGCGTATTATTGTATTAGTACAATAATACGCGCAAAAGGAGACGGTTGCATGAGTTGGAAACCGGATCACGGTTCACCGATCTGCCCGCAGATCTGCGAGCAGATGTGTGTGCGCATTGCGAGAGGAAGTTTGGAGCCGGATTCCAAATTGATGTCGGTGCGGGAATTGGCGGTGAAGCTCGGTGTTAATCCTAATACGGTGCAACGCTCGTTTGAACAGTTGGAGCAGCAAGGAGTGTTGTATTCCGTACCGGGGACGGGATGGTACGTGTCGGCAGACGTCACTGTCGCAAAGAATGCGGTGAAACGGCTGATGCAGGAGCACACAGCCGCATATTTTGCCGAAATGGAAAACTTAGGGTTGGATATGGCGGCAACAAAACAAGTCATAAAGGAGTGGGAAGCATGAGCGAAATGCTGCGGTTGGAAAATTTGACAAAGCGGTACGGATCGCTGACAGCGTTGGATAATGTGAGTTTGTCAGTGGAGAGCGGGCGCATCGTAGGTTTACTTGGCCCGAACGGTTCGGGGAAGACCACGCTGATCAAGATCCTGAACGGTCTGCTAACGCCGACGGCCGGTAGTGCTACTATCTGCGGGCTCGCGCCGGGGGTGAAAACCAAGGAACTGGTGGCCTATCTGCCGGACAACAGTTTTCTTAATACGTGGATGCGCGTGGAGCAGATCGTGGATTTTTACGCGGATTTTTATGCGGATTTCCGCCCTGAACGTGCATATGAGATGTTGACCGCCTTGGGCATTTCTCCAAAAACACGGCTGAAAACCCTTTCCAAGGGAAACAAGGAAAAGGTGTGCCTGATCTTAGTGATGAGTCGAAATGCACGCTTGTATGTATTGGATGAGCCGATCGCGGGTGTGGATCCGGCAGCGAGAGATTATGTGATCTCCACCATCATCAACAACTACAACCCTGAGGCGACGGTACTCATTTCTACGCATTTGATTGCCGATATTGAACAGATATTGGACGAGGTCATCTTTATTCATCAGGGACACATCCTGCTGCAAAAGACGGTGGATGAAATCCGTGAGGAAAACGGCAAGAGTGTCGACGCACTGTTCCGGGAGGTGTTCAAATGGTAAAGAAGTTGTTTAAGCACGAGCTGTTCGCACTCGGGCGTGTGTTGTTCATTATGCAAGGTATCGTATTGGTTGCCGCTGCTTTTTTGCGCGTTTTACAGTTGTTTGAGAGTGACAATCTGGTGTATTCGATCGTGTTCTTTTTCGCCGCCCTGTTATACGGCGTGGCAGTGCTGGTGAACTTGGTGGCGCCGCTCGTGATGACGGTGGTGCGGTATTACCGTAATCTGTTCACCGCCGAAGGGTATCTCTCCTTCACGTTGCCTGTAACGGCCGCACAACACCTTATGGTCAAGGTGCTTGCGGCACTTGTGTTCCAGGTCATCGCTTGGGGTGTGACCGCGCTGTCGCTTGTGATCGTCATGGCAGGAGATGTGTTGCACGAGGTCGGTTTAGCGGCGGCATATCTGTTTAAACAGATTCCTGCAGATGTGTCTTGGCATATCGTTTTGTGGGGGTTGGAACTCGTCCTCTTCTTGGTGGTTATGTTCTTATCACAAGCATTTTTGTATTACGGCTGCATCTCGGTCGGACAACTGGCCAAGAAAAATCGCGTTTTAGGCGCGGTTGGCGTATATTTTGGTTATTATGTGGTGACACAGATCGTTGGCACAATCATAACCGTTTTAATAGCGGTCTTTGGTGATCGTATTCCTTTTGATGCTCTTGCCGAATTTGTGGGAGCGCATCCGATCGCGTTTGTACACCTTTTCTTGTGCGGTATGTTGTTGTTGGCCACGGTGTTTACCGTTGCGTACTTTTTCGTATCGCACACCATTATTCGTAAACGGTTGAATTTGGAATGAGGAGGGGGATGTATGAAAAAATCAATACGGATCGTATCGATCGTAGCGCTTTTATGTTTGCTTTGCTTGACTTTGAGTGGCTGTCAGGTGCTGGAGGATGCCCGCTTGGCGCATGGCTTTTGGATCGAGGAAGGCGAGCATTTCCGTTTAGGAGACAGTGAGTACATTCGTTTGCCTGAAAGCGGAATGATGGATTTTTTGTATGTGGAACAAGATGGGTATAGACCCGATATCTATGTGACCACAGAGGATGTGCCGGTGTTGCTGTCGTCTACTTTCGGCGTCGCTTTTACCTCCTCGTCAGACGGACGATTGTGCATTAACTATGATGTCGGTTATTTTTGCCGATCCGATTGTTATGTCGCACTTGTCGAGCAACTGGTAAATGGCTTTGAACCTGCCGGGTACTGTTACAACTATTATATATACGATGAAGAAAGCTATGATTTAGTCGAGCATACCTATCGATTGACCGACGAGGAAGTTGCCGCCGTGGATGCCGTTCTGAAAGAAGGAAAGGCAACCGTGATCCCAGCGGTTGCGGACGTTGATTATGATTACGGAGTCGAGCTGATGAGTTGCGACGAGAGCATGCTGTTCCGTACTTATGAGGTAGACGTGTGCAGCATTGACGGCGCGTACTATATACTTGGTTCGGACGGAGAAGAACGATGGTCAATACCGGTTTCCATGCCGTATACTACGGTGTTTGATTCCATTATGAAAGCACCGCGAGAGCAATACGAAGAAGAAACGTCGTGGTACGAGGAAGACGACGAATACGACACATAAAAAAGGCGTTCCCACTGTGTGGGAACGCCTTTTTTACCGTTGGCGAAGTCGAAGATGTTTGGGGTAACGGTTTTTGAGTTTGGTACCGGATACTTTGCCAAAACCTGTCAATATCCCGTTTAGGGCAACCCCCGTAAAGCCGGCGGGGGTGTCGGCGGTGATTTCCTCGCCACGCAAAAACGCGGTCACGCGCGGATCGGGGAGTTCAAGATTGAGCACGCGGCGGCAGGTATCTGCCGTTGCCGCTTGAAACGCTGCGTGGCACGGCTCGGCGCGCAGGGCTCGTTCACCGCACAGCTCCGCGACTGAAACGCCGGCACTTAGAACGGTGATACCCTGCACGGCAGGAAACAAGGGCGGTAACAGACGTACCGTGTTGCCGAAAGTGACAAAAGTACCGAGCGGCTCGTCTGCAAAGCAGTCGCCGTATAAAGCGCGTGCTTGCTCGGCACCGGTATCCGTACGGGAGGGGGTGTAGAGCGGTGCGGAAGTAAGCGCGTCGCCTTCGCGGTGCAGCAGTGCGATAAAATGCCCTTCGCCGCTGTCGCACGGAAAAATGCGGCGGCAAGCGGTAGTATCTACCGTTTTGGCAAAGGCATGCAGGGCGGGATCCAAGAACGATAAAATGCGATCTGTGTCAAACGCCGGTCTGCCGAACGGCGCGTCGATTCTTTGCAAAGTAAAATCGGGATGATCGTGTAAAAAACGGATTACCGCACATTCGTTTTCCTCCGGTGCAAAGGTGCAGGTGGAGATCACAAGACGACCGCCCGGACGGACACAGCGTGCTGCGTTATCCAAAATACCGCGACTGCGTTCGGCGCACAGACGGACGGTGTCCTCGCTCCAATCGGGAATGGCATCGGGTTCTTTGCGGAACATGCCCTCGCCCGAACAAGGAACGTCGGCAAGCACGGCGTCAAACCACTCGGGTAACGCATCCGCAACTCGCGCGGTATCGCCGCAGGAGGTAACGCTGTTGCGAACGCCTAGGCGCTCGAGATTTTGCAGTAAAATACGAGCACGGGCGGGGATATATTCGTTTGCCCATAACAGCCCGTCACCTTGCAATGCGGCGGCGATCTGGGTGGATTTACCGCCCGGTGCGGCGCACAGATCCAACACCCGTTCACCCGGGACGGGGGCTAATACCGTGACCGCCGACATTGCAGAGGGTTCTTGCATATAATAGGCACCTGCGTGGTGAAGCGGCTCGGCGCCCGCGCGAAACTGAGCCGCGGTGACGCCGCCGTTCGGTGAGAACGGAACGGGTGTCACCGCGAACGGTAACAGCTGCCACAGCGCGGCAGGAGCAATTTTCAAGGTGTTGGCGCGCAACCCGCGTGTTGTAAGCGGCTGATTCCACGCGTCAAAG
The DNA here is from genome assembly GCA_017440765.1 of Clostridia bacterium. Lineage (GTDB taxonomy): Bacteria > Bacillota > Clostridia > Oscillospirales > Acutalibacteraceae > RGIG3009. Next base: position 7,411 of record JAFSGO010000179.1, on the reverse strand, counting down.
AACGCCGCATACTCGGACCCGAGCAGGCGGCGCATCCGTGACTCAAAAAGAGAAGGAAGGATCATTCGGCGTCCTCCGATTGCTTGCTCATACGCGCACGAACCGAGCGTTTCGGCTTGTGCTCCACGGCATCCATAGGTTGTTCATCCTCAAAATACGTGGGGGTGAGCTGATCCGCTTCGGCAAGCTTTGCTGCCTGACGGTCGGTGTGATAGTCCCAAAAAATGGGGAACATAAGCATCGGGATCAAAATAGGAGACATGTGACGGTACATGGCGTCCCACAGCGAAACGCCGGCGAGACCACGCTCCGTCACGACGACCGCGAGCGTATCCTTGAGTTCAAGTGCAGCTATAATGAACAAAAGAGCCGCTACCGCAGCGGTTAACAGCGGGAAGAGTTTTCCGCGCCGCAGAGCAAAAAAGACGATCACGGACACGGCCATTAATGCCGTCGCAACAGTGAGAAGCGTTGGATTGACCAATCTTTCACCCAGCGAAATGCTGAGGATTGCTCCGATTTGGATAAGTGTGGTGAGCACCAGCACGATCCACACCAGCACGCGGCAAACGGACACGAACGTACGCATAAACGGTCGACTCCTTTGTGTAAAAACTGGTATCAGTATACCATATATGCGTGCGTTTGTAAACACCGATAAAAAGGGCTTGATTTTTTATAAAGAACGTGCTATACTATCTAACGATGATAGAAGTTTAGTAAAGGAGTGGGGCGACCCGCTCCTTTGCGTTTATAGGGTGGCAGGATTCAAACCTGCCACGCCTTACAAAAGATAAATTTCCGTTCGCCTGTGCCTTATCGCTTGACATCCGCAAAGGATGTCGGCGCTCTGCGGCTTTGCCGAAACAAAAATTTCTCTTTTTGTAAGGGCAAGGCGTTTCTACCGCCGAATTTTTCGTGCGGTGAAGCGTGAAATCGCCGCAAGGCTGACGCCTTGCAAGAGTGAACGCAACGCCGCACGGATAAAGGCGGCGAGTGAAACCGTGACAGGGTTCGAGTCCTGTCACCCTTTTGGAGGTGTATGAATGGCCGGACAAAAACGTGGCGGTTCGGGCGGAAACGTCGTCGCCGTGTGCCGTGCATTGGCAGAGCCCCTCGCCGAGCAGGCGGGCGTTTCGATCTGGGACGTTCGGTTTGTCAAGGAGGGCGCGGATTGGTTTTTACGGATCATCATTGACAAAGAGGAAGGCGTCACCATTAACGATTGTGTGGAGATGACGCATCTGCTTAATCCGGTATTGGATAAGGCCGATCCCATCGCGCAGTCGTATTGCCTGGAGGTCATGTCCCCCGGCATTGAACGGGAACTGACACGTCCGGAGCATTTTGAGGCGTATCAAGGACTGCCGGTTACGGTCAAGCTGTATCGGCCGGACGAGAGCGGCAGGCGCGAATTCGTGGGGTTGCTGCTCAGTAGCACCGACGACCAACTCGTCATAGAGGACGAAAACGAACAAGAGTGGACATTCTCCCGCAAGGACGTTGCGGCGGTACATGCCGTGGATCTGTGGGATGACGATATTACCGATCAAATGGAGGAATAAGGAAAAATGGCTAACAACAACGCGGAATTTTTTGAGGCCTTGCAGTTACTGCAAAAGGAAAAAGGGATCGACGGCGACTATCTGCTGGAGAAGATCCGTGCCGCCATCGTGCTGGCGGTGAAAAAAGATTTCGGCGGAAAAGAAAACATCGCCGTGATCATGGAGCCGTCTACGGGTGAGTTTTCCGTTTCGCTGCGCAAGACGGTGGTGGAAGAAGTGCTGGACCCCGACGAGGAGATGTTGCCGGAGGAAGCCGTGCGGTATTCCAAAAAGGCGAAGGTCGGCGACGTGGTCGAGATCAAACTTGAAACCAAGCAGTTCGGCCGTATCGCGGCACAGACCGCTAAGCACGTGATCCGTCAGGGTATTCGTGAGGCAGAGCGTGGACAGAAATTCTTAGAGTTCCAACGCCATAATCAAGAATTGGTGACGGCGCTTGTTACCCGCGTGGATCCGAAAACCGGTGCCGCTACGGTGGAGATCGGTAAATCCGAAGCCGTGCTTCCCAAAACGGAGCAGGTCGGCGACGAGGTGCTTCGTGAGGGTATGCGTGTAAAAGTATACGTCGTGGACGTTAAAGATGGCGAAAAAGGTCCTCGCGTGCTGATCTCCCGCACGCATCCGGGCTTGGTTAAGCGGTTGTTTGAAATGCAGGTGCCGGAGATCTTTGACGGTACGGTCGAGATCAAAGCGGTATCGCGCGAAGCGGGTTCCCGTACCAAACTTGCGGTGTTGGCTCACGACGAGAACGTGGACGCTGTCGGCGCTTGTATCGGTGCCAAGGGCGTCCGTGTGGCCGAGATCGTGGAAGAACTCGGCGGCGAAAAGGTCGATATTATCGAATACAGCGAAGAGCCGGAGAAATTCATCGCTGCGGCGTTGGCACCTGCCAAGGTCGTCAGCGTAGAGGTGGATCCGGACGGCGCCAAAGCGTGCCGCGCGACGGTGCCGGACGCACAGTTGTCGCTGGCGATCGGTAACAAGGGTCAGAACGCTCGCCTTGCCGCGAAGTTGACCGGTTGGAAGATCGATATCCGCCCCGAAAGCGGATTCTACGGCGAAGACGAGGAGTAAGACAGACAGGAGGGACAACGTATGCAGCAAAAGCGGATACCGCTTCGCAAATGCACCGGATGCGGTGAAATGAAACCAAAAAAAGAATTGGTGCGGATCGTTAAGGATCCCGAAGGCGCGATCTCGCTGGATCGCACCGGCAAAAAGGCGGGCCGCGGCGCATACATTTGTCCCGAGGAAGCGTGTCTTGCCGCAGCGAAAAAGGCGCGGCGGCTGGAAAAAGCGTTTTCCTGTCAGATTCCCGATGCCGTGTATACACAGCTGGAGGAGGCATTACAGACGAATGACGGCTGACAAACTTGTAGGGTTGCTCGGGATGTGCCGCCGCGCCGGTCGCCTGGTGACCGGATTTGATGCGGTGGTCGGGCTGTGCAGTACCGAAAAAGCACTCCTGATGATCGCCGGTGATGCCGCCGAGCGGACCGTCAAGGAGCTGCGCTTCCGATTACCGGAGCAAACCGTGTATCGGTTGCCTCTTACCAAGGAAGAAACGGCACGAGCCATCGGCTCACACAAGCCGATCGCCGTGCTTGCCACGGCAGACGAGGGCTTCTCGAAAGCCATTTTACAGTACGTAGAGGAGGAATCCCATTATGATGATTAAATATCGCGTCAGCGACGTCGCCAAGGATTTTGGCGTTGCCGGCAAGGAAATTATTGAATTGCTTTCGAAATTTTCGGATACCCCGAAAAAGAGTGCGACGGCGCTGGTGGAGGACGAGCTGGATATCGTCTTTGAATATTACACGCAGAAGCATAATATGGAAAGCTTAGACGCCTATTTTGCCGAGGCGGAGGAGCGCCGCGTGGCGAAGGCGGAAGAAAAAGCCGCTGTAGCGAAACAAGCGGAGGAAGAACTTAAAAAAGCGGAAGCCGCCAAAAAGGCAGAAGAAAAAGCAGTGGCAGTTCCGGATGAGAACAGTCCGATCGCGGTCGCGCTGGCAGCGAAAGCCAACGCACCGAAGAAAGAAAAGCCGAAACAGCCGGCTCCCGCCCGCGCGCCCATTGAGCGCCGCACGGTGGATACTCGTTCGGTGCAGACGAATATCGGCAATAAGTACGACGAAAAGTTTGACGTGATGGCGCAAACCTCCAACCGCGTGCGCGGTGACGGCGGTGCCATCAAAAAACAGAAGATCAATCAGAAATCTCAGCAATATAAGAAGCCGCAGCGTCGCCGTGAGACTGAGGCCGAGCGACTCAACCGTATCCAGATGGAGCGTAAGCAGAAGCAGATGACCATCACGGTGGGCGAGACCATCACGGTGTCTGAGTTGGCAACACGCCTGAAAGCGACGGTTGCTGAGGTCATCAAGAAACTTATGGTACTCGGCATGATGGTGACGGCAAACGAGGAGATCGATTTCGATACCGCGTTCTTGGTGGCAGAGGAATTCCATGCCAAGGTTGAGCGCGAGGTCGTGGTGACCATTGAAGAACGCATCATCGACGACCATGAGGACGAAGATACCGATCTTTCGCCCCGCGATCCTATCGTGGTGGTCATGGGTCACGTTGACCACGGTAAGACCTCGGTTTTGGATGCGATCCGCAAGACCAAGGTGACCGACGGCGAGGCCGGTGGTATTACCCAGCATATCGGTGCGTACCGTACAAAGGTTCAAGGTCAGTCGATCACCTTCCTGGATACCCCCGGTCACGCAGCGTTTACCGCCATGCGTGCCCGCGGTGCGCAGGTGACGGATATTGCGATCTTGGTCGTGGCTGCCGACGACGGTATTATGCCGCAGACCATTGAAGCGATCAACCATGCGAAAGCCGCCGGTGTGTCTATTATCGTGGCGATCAATAAAATGGATAAACCAACTGCCAACCCCGACAAGGTCATGCAACAGCTCACCGAGTATGAGCTGGTGCCCGAGGAGTGGGGCGGCGACGTGATCTGTGTGCCGGTGTCGGCACTGACCGGCAACGGTATCGACAAGTTGTTGGAATCGGTACTGCTCGTTGCGGAGATCAAGGAACTCAAAGCCAATCCCGACCGCGCCGCAAAGGGTACGGTCATTGAAGCGCGTCTGGACAAGGGCCGTGGCCCGATCGCGACGCTGCTCGTTCAGAACGGTACCCTGAAAGCCGGCGATATCGTTGTCGCGGGTACGGCGGTTGGCCGCGTGCGTGCGATGGTGGACGATTGCGGCCGCAAGGTCACGGTGGCGGGTCCGTCGGTGCCGGTTGAGATCATGGGTCTTGCCGAAGTGCCGACCGCCGGTGACGTGTTCAACGCGGTTTCGGATGAGCGACTGGCACGCGAACTCGTGGAGCAGCGCAAGCAGTCCGCGAAAGAAGAACAGTTTAAGATGTATCAAAAGGTTACGCTGGATAACCTGTTCGATCAGATGCATGCTAACGACATGAAGGAACTGAACGTCATCGTTAAGGCCGACGTTCAGGGCTCGGTTGAAGCACTGCGTCAGTCTATCGAAAAACTCTCCAACGAAGAAGTGCGCGTGCGTGTGATCCACGGTGCGGTTGGTGCTGTCAGCGAAAGCGATATCATGCTCGCGCAGGCGTCCAAGGCGATCGTCGTCGGCTTTAACGTTCGTCCCGAGCCGCTCGCACAGGTGGCAGCGGAGCAAGCAGAGGTGGATATGCGTATGTATCGCATTATCTACGATTGCTTGGACGAGATTGAGGCCGCGATGAAAGGTATGCTCGCGCCCAAGACGCGCGAAGTGCTGCACGGCCGTGCAGAGGTGCGTCAGGTCTACCGTATTACCGGTGTTGGCCTGGTTGCCGGCTGCTACGTGCTCGACGGCAAGGTGTACCGCAACGATCTGTTGCGCATCGTGCGTGACGGCATCATCATCGGTGACGATAAGATGATCTCGCTCAAACGCTTTAAGGACGACCAACGTGAAGTCGCTCAAGGGTATGAGTGCGGTATCGGTTTGGAGAAATTTACCGATATCCAAGAGGGCGATATTTACGAAACCTATATCATCGAGGAGTATCGGGATTAAGTAAAAGTCCCGACAAAGGAGGGACAGTATGGGAAGCTATCGTATGGACCGCACCGGTGAGGATATTATGCGGGAATTGACCGCTATTTTACGCACCGTAAAGGATCCGCGCGTGACGGGGCTTATCAGCATCGTGCGCGCCGAGGTCACGCGGGATATGTCCTATGCGACGGTATATATCAGCTCCATGGACGGTATTGAAGCGGCAAAGACCGCCGTCAAAGGGTTAACCTCTGCCGCCGGCTATATGCGGCGCGAATTAGGGTTGGCGCTTAAATTGCGTCACGTGCCGGAACTGCGCTTCGTAGCGGATGATTCCATCGCGTACAGCTCGCATATTGCCGAACAACTCGGACGGCTGAAGAAGGAAAACAAGGAAACGGAGAAAACGGATGAGTAAGGTGACCGTAAACGGAGCGGCGGATATGCTCGCCGCCGCTGACCGTATTCTGATCTTAATTCATCAATTCCCCGATGGGGATACCATCGGCTCGGGGTTTGCGCTGTGTCACGCGTTGCAGTCACTCGGCAAGACCGCGCGCGTTGTGTGCCACGATGCGATTCCGGAAAAGTATAACTATATGGTGAGCGCCGTGCCGCAACCGGACTTTGAGCCGGACTTTATCTGCGCGGTAGACGTTGCAGATGCTAAGCTGCTCGGCGAATCGTTGCAGGTATATGCGGATCGAGTGGATCTGTGTATTGATCACCACGGCTCACACCGCGAATTTGAAAAGCATTTGCTCCTCGACGCGTCGATGGGTGCGAACGCGATGATCATTCTGCAGGTGATCGAGGCCATGGGCGTTACCGTTGACCAGACGATGGCGGATTGCTTGTATACCGGCATTGCCACCGATACGGGGTGCTTTAAGTATAGCAATACCACGCCGCTTGCGCACCGTATGGCGGCGCAGTTGATGGAGGCGGGTGCGCAGGCGGAGCCGATCAACCGCGCGATGTTTGATATCAAATCCCGCGCGCGCATGCATTTGGAAAAGCTCGCCCTGCAGTCGATTTCATTCTACGATCACGATCGCACGGCGGTGATGTGTGTGACCACCGATATGATCCGCGAGAGCGGTGCCGAGGAAAACGATATGGAGGGATTGTCCCCGCTGACACGGCAGATCGAAGGTGTCTGGGTCGGTGTCATGCTGCGTGAAAAAGCGGATGGGGATTACAAAGTCAGTATCCGTACCGGTACGCATGCCGACGCTGCGGCGATCTGCGGATTGCTCGGCGGCGGCGGGCATCCGCGTGCGGCGGGCTGCACGCTGTCGGGTACGGCGGATGAGGTGATCACGCAGGTGCGCGATGCCATTCAACGTGCCGTGCCGCGGATCACCGAGGTGAAATAATGGACGGCATTTTATGTGTGGACAAGCCGCAGGAAATGACTTCGTTTTCTTGCTGTGCGTTGCTCAGGCGGTTGACCGGCGAGAAAAAGGTCGGTCACGCGGGCACGTTAGACCCGATGGCGACGGGTGTATTGCCGCTGATGTTCGGCAAGGCAACGCGCGCCATCCCGCTGTTGCCCACACACGACAAACGGTATCACGCAACGTTGCAATTCGGCAAGCACAGTGATACCTTGGATATTTGGGGCAACGTGACCGAAACCGGGCACGCGCTCCCCACAGTAGAGGCAATCGAGGCGGCACTGCCCGCCTTTCGCGGCGAGATCTTGCAGGTGCCGCCGATGATGTCGGCACTTAAAAAAGACGGCGTACGATTGTACGATCTGGCAAGACAAGGCATTGAGATCAAGCGGGAAGCGCGCCCAATCAC
>JAFSGO010000024.1 GCA_017440765.1 Clostridia bacterium | reverse complement strand
CGCTCACCCGCTGTTTGCGGAAACTTCACCGCTTCGGCGCGTTGCCAATGCGGGGATTTGGCTGTTGCTCGCGGTCGTCGTACTGACAGCGGTCAGTTTGATCCCCTTTAAAAGCACGCTCCGTCAGCGGGTGTACGGCACTGCGGGTGCCTTGTTTATCGGCAGCGCGATCGTCGCGGTACCGATGTGGCTGTTTGCAGGTCTCGACCTGCCGTCGAAAATCGCCATCGGCGATTCCGCCCTGCGCGAATACGTGAACGGCGTGCTATATACCGTGCTCGGCCGCGCAAACACCGTTGCCACCGTTGCCTTTGTCGTGACCGCCGTTTTACTGATCGCCGCCGTCGTGTGGCTTGTAACAGAGAAAAACAAAAAGACCGCTCATTGAGCGGTCTTTTTTATATAAACAAGCAATACAATGCCACTTGCGCGAGGATGATGGCGGGCAACCCCAGCATAAATCGTTTGTGCTTTGTCTTATGACGAATAAACAGCATGGCAAGATACATCGCGACACTACCGCCAAGCAAAGATACGACGAACAGCGTTAATTCGGGCACCCGCCGCGCACGGCATTTTGCCGCGATCTTGTCGCACACCGTCAGTATGACGGCAATGACCGATATGACACACAGGTACCAATACATCGGTTGCATGGGAATCACCTCTTTTAAAAGTAATTATATCATAAAATTTAGGACATTTCAATGATGCATCGCCAATGGCGACATGATGCATTTGCTACGCAAATATGATGTTGCTCCCTTGGGTCGCAATGATACGATATTTGCCCCAAAATGTGGCGAAGCCACACATCATTAGGCGTAGCCGTCATCATTGGGTGTTGTCCAACATCATTTGCCGAAGGCAAACATCATTCAAAAAGACCTCTTTTGTCCAGTAGACAAAAGAGGTCTTTTTGTTGGAGCGGAAGACGGGAATCGAACCCGCGTATTCAGCTTGGGAAGCTGACATTCTACCATTGAATTACTCCCGCGTGCTTTCTTATGGTATCACAGAACTCTTCAAAAATCAAGCGATATTTTGTCGCGGCTTGAAAATGATATATATTTGTGGTATACTATACAGCAAGTATCGTGAAAGGATCTGACCGCATGAGAGTGTATGAGGATATTACCGCGCTTGTCGGCAACACCCCTTTGGTAAAGGTGCGCCCTGTCGGCGATTCCTGCGCGACGATTCTGGCAAAACTGGAATATTTTAACCCCGCAGGCAGCGTGAAAGATCGTGTCGCTCTGGCAATGCTGAACGACGCTGAAAAACGCGGTCTGCTCAACTCGGATTCCGTGATTATCGAGCCCACCAGCGGCAACACCGGTATCGGTCTTTCGGCGATCGCAGCGGCGCGCGGTTATCGCGTGATCCTTACCATGCCCGAAACCATGAGCGCCGAGCGAAGAGCATTGCTGCGCGCATACGGTGCCGAGCTGGTGCTTACGGAAGGTGCTAAAGGCATGTCGGGTGCGGTGGAAAAAGCCAACGAACTGGCGGCTTCGACCCCGAACAGCTTTATTCCCGATCAATTCGGCAACCCCGCCAACCCTGCGGCGCACGTGGCGAGTACGGGCCCCGAGATCTGGAACGATACCGACGGCACGGTGGATATTTTCGTTGCCGGTGTGGGAACGGGCGGCACGCTCAGCGGCGTCGGCTCGTACCTAAAATCTCAAAAGAAAAACATTAAAGTCGTCGCGGTCGAGCCCGCACGTTCACCGCTGTTGTCAAAAGGCGTTTCGGGCGCGCACGGTTTGCAGGGCATTGGTGCCAACTTCGTGCCGAACACGTTGGACACTGCCATATACGACGAGGTGTTCCCCGTCACCGAGGAAGACGCCTATGCGGCGGCGCGGCATTTCGCCGCCACACACGGCTTTTTGGTCGGCATTTCGTCGGGTGCTGCTCTGCACGCGGCGGAAGAGATCGCCAAGCGCGCGGAAAACGCGGGCAAGACGATCGTGGTGCTGTTACCCGATACGGGCGACCGCTATTTATCCACCCCCTTGTTTGAAAAGGAAGTGAACGCATGAAACGCCGTGCGGTTTCTTACCCAAAGCGCGTCGCGTTGGGCTTTTTATTGTTGATTCTGCTTGGCGCCGGTCTGTTATGCCTGCCCATCGCCTCCAAAAGCGGGGAAGCGACTCCGTTTTTAACCTCGCTTTTCACCGCCACCTCCGCCACTTGCGTGACCGGTTTGGTTTTGGTGGATACCTACCTGCACTGGTCGCTGTTCGGTCAACTGGTCATCATCACCTTGATCCAGATCGGCGGTTTGGGGTTTATGACACTGATGACCGCGTTTTCGGTGGCGTTACACCGCACCATTTCACTCAGGGAACGCACGTTACTTAAAGAAAACTTCAACATGCCGGATATCGGCGGCATGGTGCGCCTGACAAAACGTATCGTATGCGGCACGCTCCTTGTAGAGGGCGTCGGTGCGGTGATCTTGTCGGCGTGCCTGATTCCGAAATTCGGCATTGCACGCGGCGTGTATACAGGCACGTTCTTGAGCATCTCCGCTTTTTGTAACGCGGGCTTTGACCTGCTCGGTAGTGAAGGTGCGTTTGGTTCGCTCGCCTCCATGGGGGAGAATCCCCTCTTTTTAATAACGATTGCGCTGTTGATCTTGATCGGCGGTATCGGCTTTATCGTCTGGGACGACGTGTTAAAACATCGCCACCGTCTTCGCCAATACCGTTTGCATTCCAAAATCGCGCTGGCCGTTACGATCGGACTGACCGCAGTCGGCACTCTCCTGTTTTTCGTGTTGGAACGCCATGCAACGGGTGCGGGTATGTCGGTGTCGAAACAAGTATTGCACGCTTTTTTCGATTCGGTAACCCCCCGCACGGCGGGCTTTAACGCCGTGGACACCGCCGCGCTGACCCCTGCTTCGCAGCTGTTATCCGTTCTGTTTATGATGGTAGGCGGCTCACCGGGAT
>JAFSGO010000178.1 GCA_017440765.1 Clostridia bacterium | reverse complement strand
ACCCCGTCACATTACCGTCTGGTTTTGCAGTATATGAATGTTATTACGAAATACCTACCGAAACCGGCCTTAAGTTCAATGAGGTTGAGAACGGCTATATTCGATGTGCCAATAAAGAGGGAACAAGTTGTTTGCACATTTACGTTTGTAAAACAAAGTCTATTGGTGTTGGGTATATCGAGAATCAAAAGGGAGAATCGCAAAAATCGTATATAGATAAAAGGGAAGTCACCATACATAGTTATAAACGAAATGGGGACGTTTTTGCGGGAAAGTTTGAGAAAAATGGATATTATTATACGTTCAAAACATCAAATATGGTTCAGGAAGAAGTTATTTCCGCATTAAAAGATTTAGTTAATTGAAAAATATAGTTGACAAGGAGATGGTTCGGTTATTTTCTACCACTAATGAGTAATTTGCATTCTTAAACAAATCCCCCAAAGGGCGGTTGGCTGTTGCCAACCGTCCCCTGATTGACAACCTTTCTCAATGATAATTTGTTTATATATTACTAAAAAGGAGTGTATATAATGAGACGGACGATAGCGTTTTTATTTGCGGTGGTATTATTCTTGTTTTCGGTCGCTGGCTGTGCTGTATCGGACAGCTCGTCCTCTGACGACGGAGCGAACGCGCAGTCCGCTACGACCACGGTTACAAGCACTATCGACTGCGAAACGAGTACGACCCTTAACGGGAGCAGTGAGCATACAGATACCACAACCACCACAACCACTACAACGGAGTGGAAAACCACCACACAAAAAACAACGGAAAAGACTAAGACTAGTTGTCCTACTAGGCCGCCTTCTCCAACAACCACAACCACCACACAAAAAACAACGGAAAAGACTAAGACTAGTTGTCCTACTAGGCCGCCTTCTCCAACAACCACGACGGTGGGCACAACGCTGCCTGCGGTCACGCCCGCAAGCCGCTTGCCTGAGGTGAAATTCTCGGTCAGGGATAGTAATCATAGGTTTACAGATATAGCAAATCTTAATAATGGCGATTTTGCCGTTTCGGGACACCTTGTCAGAGAAGATCAAGTATCGTTTATACGAATTTATGATGAAAATTCAAATCTAAAGGGAGAACACTTTTATGAGAACGGAAACGGATTTGATAAAATAGCGGTTTGCAGTGACGGTGGGCTTGTTGCGGCATCATATTGTCCGCCATGTATTACTAAAGTAAACAGTAATTTTGAAACAGAATGGTTTATGCCTTATGAAAACATTGAATTTGAGGGCACAGTACAGGATATTGAAGAAATATCACCTGAAATTATTGCTGTTTTGTTTGTATCGTTAAATTCTCCTGATTTCAGCAGAAGACTTAAACTTTCATTTTTAGATAAAGACGGTACACTTATTGAAACTATTGATCTTATGAAAAATGTTGACCCACAGGATGCTGATATAATTGCTGACGGTAACGGAGGATTTTATTTATTATCTACCTGTGACAAGGAATTGGCAGAAAAATATCCTTTGGTTGCAGAAAACTACGATAGTTCAAGAGCAACCGAGGTCTTAATAATGCACTTTTCTGCTGAAAGAGAACTTGTATTGGTTAAAACATTAGGCGGTGACGGTAACGATTGGGTAGAAGAAAGCGCTATTGATGCCGACGGCAATATTTATCTTGCTGTAGGTACAAATTGGTACGGCGCAGATTCTTTTTGGGAAATGGGTGTAGAACGGTCTATGCCATATCGACGTATGCTCGTAAAATTGGATAAAAACGGTAATATCGTTTATAAAGTTCCTCTTTCGGCTAAGGGAATGGCAGTTGACCAAGTTTTTGGAATACACATAAAAGATGAAAAAGCATATGTGGTTGGTATGACGGATTACTTTGATGGTTATCAGATAAAATATCCCTGCGAACAGATTTTGCCGGAAGAAAAACAAAAAGGAAACCGTGTTTTTTGTGTATATAATGCTTGTATAGACGGCAATGGTAACGAACTCGATAGAAAAATTTTTAGGTGTGATGTGAATAATGCGCCTTGCGATTCTGTGTTGTTACCAAACGGAGCATTAATAATTGCGGGAAGCGTTTCAGCGGATGAAAATCCGTTTAATTTAAAATTTCCGTCGGGTGTTGATGCGGCAGCTGCATTGTTTATATATACAGGGGACGGTTCTGTGTCTTAATATGTTGGTCCTAATATAACACATACCGTAAAAATTCAATTTCCTATAATACAAAGAAATCGTGCCGGATAGGCACGATTTCTTTGCATATAAGAGGGAATCAAAAGTATCGGTATGAAAAATTTGTTGGTCCTATATTGACACGTGCGTGAGCGGCTCTCCCATCGTGCAAAACGGCAAGCTTGTCGGCGCCGTTACCCATGTCCTGGTCAACGACCCGACCAAAGGATACGGGATCTTCATTGAAAATATGTTGGATGCAGCTGCTTGACAAAGGCTTTTGCCATATTCTTGTTACCACTCGGTTAATAACAAAAGGCACTGTACCGATTGGGGTACCGTGCCTTTTGTTTAAAATTCGGTCAGTTCCGGGGAAACAGAGGAGTGTAGGATAAGAACATAATCCGGCTTGACAGTATTAATATAGTCGGTAATAGTTTTTCCTGCTTCTGTACCCTCCCAGTGTCGAACATCAATCACATGGAGCGTATCCGTGGCCAAAGAAAGGTAAGGGGTCATACACCCGCCAAAAGAATCGCGAATAATCACAATATTCTTTGCACTTTCAGCGGCATCGTTGTTTTGAATCACCTGAAGTCCATAGTCACCACCACTGTATGTGGAATAGGGGGTGCTTTTATGATAATTTCTAACACTAAGATGGCTCATATCAATGAGAGTGTCGTTGAAGGAGCCCGTTCGTGTACCGTTGGGATCGGTGACGGTAAGATTTGTCTCAAATTTAGGGGTAATAAGACTAATGTCATCAACACCCAGCGGGGAGAAGAATCTGCCCACTTTCTTGCCGGCAGAACCCAGAAACCAATCTTCGTAGACCTTGATGTCATAATTGCTCAAATTGGTAATTGCAGTATTATACGGAAATTCTTGATTACGGTTCAGATACTCCATAATTTGACCTGCTGCCCAAAAGCCGGTTTCAGGCTTCCAATGGTGGTCGGTAATAAAGAAAGCATCCTCTAAGCGAATATTCTGCTGAGTCATTTTTTCTGCCAGATCAAGAATAGGAATATCTCGTTCCTTCAGTTCGGCAAGATAATCGTGGTGTTTTTTTTGCGTGATGTTATATGCTCCGTCTGCTGTTTTCTCATAATATAGTTTTCGTGGAGCCATAACATATAAAAATTCCGCACCCACAGACTGTACTACATTTTTTAAATTGAGACAGTCATCTGCCATCTCCTTCATAACGGACGCATCCAGGCTGTTTTCAGTCATACAAAGATAGTCGTTTTCCATACGGACAACAAACTGATCACCCTTTTCCACAGAGCGAACATCCGTTAAACGGTAATACAAGGAGTAAATGTCAACCAAGGTACCCTTGTAGCTGATTTCATCCGAAGCGGCATCCGTTTGGTTAATGAAGGCACCGACATCGGGGGATTTGATAAAGTCGACCACTGCGTTTTTGAATCCTGCCAACAATTTACGGGAGAACAAACCACCGATAATCAGTACTGCCATGCAAATAAAAACAACGATTTTGTAGTTAAATTTTCTCATCGCAAACACCTCAAAAATTGAAGTAGATAAAGGGGTTGTGGCCACTACTTACAATACTGGAAACGGCTAGGATAAACAGCAAAACGATCACAAGAGCATACGCGATATTCAAAACAGGATTGTCTTTGCGGATCTTGCTTCGGAGCCATTTACCCACAGGCATACTAAAAATGACAGCAAAGCAAAGCGGAACAAGACAATGACGCAGATCGGTTAAAAACGCTGTATCTGCAAAAGGATGCCGATTCACGGCAAACATAGTTGCCATATAGGAAAAGGCATCGGACAAAGAGTCTGCTCGAAAAATAACCCAACCAAGGACCACAAAAAACATGGTATAGGCCCATCTTGCCACCGAACCGATTTTACCGGGCTGTGTCCGGGGGAAGTTCGTCAATTTTTCCACAGTTAAGAGGACAAAGTACATAATACCCCAGAGCAGAAACGTCCAGTTAGCTCCGTGCCAAATGCCGGTCAAAAACCAGACTACAAACAAATTACGGATCAAACAAGGCTTGTTGACGCGACTGCCGCCAAGAGGGAAATATACGTAGTCCCGAAAGAAAGAACCCAGGGAAATGTGCCACCTGCGCCAAAACTCGGTTATGGAACGAGATATGTAGGGATAATCGAAATTCTCCAGGAAATGGAAACCGAACATTTTACCTAAACCGATGGCCATATCACTATATCCGCTGAAATCAAAGAAAATTTGGAAGGTATAACACAGTGCTCCCAACCAACTTCCGGCAACAGATACGGTATCTAAGGAAAAAAACGCGTTGTCCGCAAAAACGGATAAGCTATTGGAAATCAACACCTTTTTGCAAAGGCCGAGAATAAATCTGGTAAACCCATCAAGAAAATCGTCCCACGTTTCTTTTCGGTTTTCAATTTCCTCTGCAATAGTCTCGTATCGAACGATGGGTCCGGCTATCAACTGCGGAAATAAACTGATGTATAGCGCCACGTTGAGGATGTTTCTTTGAACAAGTCCTTTACCACGATAAACGTCCAACACATAGGACATCGCTTGGAAGGTGAAGAAGGAAATCCCAATGGGTAATGCGATTTGGGGAATGGACATCGAAAATCCAAGCACCTGCTGAATTATGTTTGCAGTGAAGGTAAGATACTTGAAAACAAAAAGGATAGAAAGGTTTACAACAACTGTGATAGTGACAGCAACCTTTTCCATGACAAGGTTCTTTTTAGATTTATGATGCGCAACCATCAGGCCCATTAACCAATTGACGAGAATGGAAAGCATCATCACCAACACAAATTTAGGCTCACCCCATGCATAAAAAAACAAGCTGGCCAAAGTGAGAAAATAGTTTTGCAATTTACGGTTTTTTCGCAAAAAACCGTAGTATATCACCAAAACAACAGGCAAAAACAAGTAAATAAAAATCGTACTTGAAAAAAGCATAGCATAAGCCCTCTCTTTCAAAGGCAGTATAGCATAGGAAAATTTTTTCGTCAAGAAACGACAAGCGTTTGGCGGCACACACGTGGGCACCTTACCGCTCCAATATAAGCAACCGTTTCTTTAGATTCTCAAGAGACACGGTTGTTTTGCTGTATTATTTGTGATATAATACGTATAGCAAAGGAGGTCGCATCATGGAACATCTGTATGATATGCTCATCATCGGCGGCGGCCCTGGCGGGTATACTGCCGCGTTATACGCGGCGCGCGCAGGACTGGATACGCTTGTTATTGAAAAAATGTCGGTCGGCGGTCAAATGACGTTGACGGGGGATATTGATAACTATCCCGGCTTCCACGAAGGAATCGACGGCTTTACCCTCGGTATGCAAATGCAACAAGGCGCCGAGCGTTTTGGCGCCAAAACCGAATATACGGAAGTGCTGACCCTTGATCTGAACGATACCATCAAGCGTGCGGAAACCATCGGCGGTACCTTTTACGGAAAAACCGTGGTGATCGCCACGGGTGCCGATCCTCGCAAACTCGGTATCGACGGGGAAGACTCGCTCGTCGGCAAAGGTGTTCACTATTGCGCGCATTGTGACGGCCGTTTCTATAAGGACAAAACGGTTATCGTGGTCGGCGGCGGCAATTCTGCGGCGGCTGATGCGCTGTATCTGTCGCGGTTGGCGAAAAAAGTGTACGTGGTCCACCGTCGCGACGCCCTTCGCGCTACTAAAATCTATCACGAACCGCTATTGCAAGCCGAAAACGTAGAAATGGTATGGAATAGCCGCATTGTCAATTTCCTTGCAGACGGACGTGTGACGGGTGCTACTATTGAAAACGTTGTCTCGGGCGAGAAAAGCGATCTTGCGTGCGACGGTATCTTTGTCAGCATAGGCCGTGAACCCAATACCGCCTTTTTAAACGGCGCATTGGCCTTGGATGCCAACGGCTATATTGTTGCTGACGAGACCACCAAAACAAATATCGAGGGTGTTTACGCTGTTGGCGACGTGCGTACCAAAGCATTACGACAGGTGGTAACTGCTACGGCTGACGGCGCCACTTCGGCGCACTTTGCCGAAGAATATCTGTTGCACTCTTGAATTTAAACCATCAACTTGCTATAATAGTTCAAATAATTTTGGAGAAAGGTCGTGTGCAAAGTGAAAATGAATCTGTTTGAACAGTATTTTGATATCAATCCGCGCATTCAATATTATCCCGAATACGATCCAAAGGGTGTGTATGAGGGATACGATTGCACGGGAATTCAGGCCATCACCTATGATGGCGCCGAGTATCTTGGTAAAAAAACCAAGGTTTTTGCGCATATTGGATTTCCTGCCAATACCGACAAACCCGTACCGGCGATTGTGCTGGTGCACGGTGCGGGCGGGCATCCCGTTGATGTGTGGATCCGTCGCTGGAACGAGCGCGGTTATGCTGCCATTTCGATGGAGTTGACCGGTGCTTTCCCCAGCGAATATATCAAACCGGAAGACTACGTTGCCTCTAAGGATGATGGTCAAGTTTGGAAGTATGCGCGCGTTATGGGTGAGCCTTTTGCCGAAGAAGGCTACACCAACACCCCCGACAATCCGTACACGCGCGATGGATTGCGTCCGTTTGAGGAGCATTGGGATTACCAAGCCATGGTTGCGGTTATTTTGGCGCACAACATTCTGCGCAATGATGCCCGTGTGGATGCTGATAAAATCGGTGTTTGCGGTATTTCGTGGGGCGGTATTGTCACGTCGACACTGATCGGTTTCGATCGTCGATTTGCGTTTGCCATTCCGATTTACGGTTCGGGTTATCTTGGGTATAGTCTTTCAAAAATTGGCACCGATTATTGCAATCCGACAATGTTTCCGTGGCTGGCTGAGCGCTATTTCCACGACTTGAAAATGCCGGTAATGTGGTTGTGTTATAACGACGATGCCGCGTTTTCCCTTCATTCAAACTCCCTTTCGTATTTAGATACCAAGGATGGTAATCCCAATACGTGTTTGTCTATTCGCCATCAAATCGGTCACTCGCACTGGTGCGGATACCGTCCGCCCGAGAGTTATTGGTTTGCGGATATGGTATTGTATAGCGAAGCCATACCAACCGTGGATGCCGTATACCGTAACGGTAAGGTAGAATATACGTGTTCGGCACCGGTTACCCGCGTGCGTTTATTCTATTTGGATCAATATATGAGCTATTCGTATAATCGCCGTCGCGATCCGAACCGTGATATTCATTGTATGGATCAAGAGTGGAAGATTGTCGAATTGGATCCCGCGGCACATTCGGCAGATTTGCCCGAAAAGATCGTTTGTCGTTATATGGAATTTACACTTGAAAACGGTATCGTATTAACTACGCCGTATTATGAGGCAGGTCCCAGAGAATAACAGGGAAGAAGAGGTGTAACGTGGAACGTTTGCAAAATATCAAGTTGTTTTTACTGGATATGGACGGTACGCTATATTTGGGCAACCGTTTGTTTGAGTATACCCCTTCATTTTTGTCCGCTATTCGTAAGCAAGGTAATCGCTATTTGTTCATCACCAACAACTCTTCCAAAAGTGTATCCGCCTACGTGGAGAAATTGGCCTCTTTGGGCATTGCCGCTTGTGAAGAAGATTTTTTAACGTCGTCGCAGGCCACCGCCTATTATTTACATCAACATCATAACGGTGCGCGTTTGTTTGTTTGCGGAACGGAATCCTTTAAACGCGAATTGCAGCGAGCGGGCTTTACCGTTACTGAGACCGTCGACGAAGCCGACTGTGTTGTCATGGGTTTCGATACTGAATTGACGTTTGCCAAATTGGAGCAAGTATGCCGCGCATTATGCACACGCGATCTGCCGTATATCGCCACCAATCCCGACGTGGTTTGCCCCACGGAATTCGGCAGTGTTCCCGATTGCGGCAGTGTTTGCGAAATGGTCTATAACGCCACCGGAAAACGCCCGATCGTGATCGGAAAGCCATCACCCTTGATGATTCAATTGGCGATGCACAAATGCGGCGTGAAACCGGAAGAAACGGCCGTTATTGGCGACCGTATCTACACCGATATCAAGAGTGGTTTGAACGCCGGTGCACTGTCGATTCTGGTTATGAGCGGCGAAACGACCGAGGAAATTTTAGCCGCTTCACCCGACAAACCCGACCTAATTTTGCCGCATGTGGGATATCTCTTCGGCAAAGAGTTTCGACAATAACCGCCACTTTTATATGTGAAGTTTTGCCATTTTAAACAGTTTTTTCCGCAAAAACTTGTTGACACCTCCAAAAATGAACTATTTGCACTTCGAGTATTGAAATGACTTCACGAATGTGCTATCCTAATGTTGCCGGTAAAACTATTTTGGAGGTTTATGTAGCTTGGAAAAGAAAGTAAAAGTCCTATTAGCGGATAACACTGAGAGTTTTGGCATACCGTGTGCCAATCGTATGAGAATACGCGGTTTGGACGTTGAAATGATCGAAAAAGACGGAAAATTAATCGTGGATAGAATCGAACATAACAAACCCGACGTCGTCATTATGGATTTCTTTTTGCCGCGTTTGGACGCGATCGGCGTGATGAACGCCATCAAAGCAATGAAAACGATGCCGCAACCGTTATTTATGGTTATGTCCGGTTTCGATAATGCCAATTTGGAGAGAGAAGCCATACAAGCGGGGGCCGATTATTATTTTCTCAAGCCGTTTGATGCCGATGAAATGGCGATCCGTATTTTATCCTTTTTTAATAAGGATACCACAAACAACGAGCGAAAAAACCGCGTTTTTGTCGAACGCGATTTTAGTAAAACCCTGGAGATGCGCGTTACCGAAATCATTCATCAGATCGGCGTTCCGGCGCACATTAAAGGTTACCAATATTTACGCGATTCCATTTTAATGGCCATTGAGGACGAGGAAATTATCAACTCCATCACCAAACAGTTGTATCCCGCCGTTGCCAAAAAACACGCCACCACGTCCTCGCGCGTGGAACGTGCCATTCGCCACGCCATCGAAGTAGCGTGGGATCGCGGTGACGTGGACGTTCTCAATTCCTATTTTGGATATACCATTCACACGTCTCGTGGTAAACCTACCAATTCTGAGTTTATTGCCATGATCTCCGACAAATTCCGTTTACAATTAAAGGTTTCATAACAAAACCGTCCGTTCGACAGCCGAGCGGACGGTTTTATTCTTCAGAATGGCGTTTACCTTTCTTTTCGAGTTTCACTTGCGAGAGTGGATTGCTGTTGGCGGCATCTTCCAACTGTTTGTTGGACAAATGGGTGTAAATTTCCGTCGTTCCCAAACTTTCGTGTCCGAGAATATTCTGCAAAACACGCAGATCCACGCCGCCCTGCTGATACATGAGCGTTGCCGCCGTGTGGCGCAACTTGTGCGTGGTCATCATTTCGGCGCCCTCGACCTGCTTTAGGTAGTTTTTCACCACGTAGTGTACACCTTGTGTGGAAATACGGCTCTTTAAACGGCTTAAAAACAACGCGTTTTTATCCTTAACGCCATCCACAGGACGCACTCGTATATACTGTTCAATCGCTTGCATACAAGCATCGTTCAAATAGAGCAGCCGTTCTTTGTTTCCTTTGCCGCGAACGCGTAAGGTTCGTTCGTTTCGCGAAATATCCGTCAAATTGATGCCAACCAATTCCGCACGCCGTAAACCGCAGTTCAAAAACAAGGTCAGCATACAATAATCACGCTCGGCAAATTCGCCGGAAACGCTGGTCAACAACGCCATTGATTGTTCCAAGGTCAAATACTGCGGAAGTGACTTTTTCAGTTTGGGAGTATCCAGATTTTGCAAAGGATTGCTATCGAGCTTGTGAGCATAATCGGTTAAATACTTAAAAAACATTCGCAAAGAGCTGGTTTTGCGAGCGCGGGTTTTGTTGGAGTTGCTGCGTTCGTTGCGCAGATAATTCATATACTCATAGGCATCCGTCAACGTGACCGAGCGCAGTAAATCAAGGGTAACATCCTCAATCGAAATCTCGTTTTCCGCAAGGGTAGGGGGGACCAAGCCGCGCAATTGCTTCATAAAGCGCAAAAAAGTACGAATGTCAATGAAATATTCGTCCACCGTCGAGGCGGATCGACCGCGAATGGTCTCCGCATAGCCCAGGTATTCCTTCAAAATCGGCGGGCATTGCAACATATATTCTTTTTTCATACGCCCACCTCCGTGAAACATGTTTCACAAAACCGTTGTTTGATTATTATTGTAATGTTGCAGCATGCAAAATGACATTCAGGGAATAGAATTTCGGTGCTGTTAAATGATAGTAGTGTCTGAAGAAGGAAGAAAAAGCGAGTAAACAGCCAACTGTCATCATACTAAAAATCCGGCGAAAATAAAATTATCCGGTAATTTCAATTCAAATAAAAATTACCGAAACATACCAATGGTATGTACAGAAAAATTTAAAACGAAAATAACAAGTGTAAAATTGACAAAATGCAAAACGGATGGTTAATAATTGGAACAAAGCGGTAATCCAAAAGAAACGGAAAAACAAAAAACAAATTGAATAAAACCAAACGTCATTAACCGATCGGTGAATACAAGTAAAACCGCCAAGGACAACATAGAACTTACGAAGCGGCAAAAGCAGTAAAAGCGCCCAAAGGCCCCGAAACGGCCATTTTTTTCCTTAAAAGCCCTCCTCTCAACTATACAAAATTTTCATTTTGTATAGTTGATGTTGGCAATGTGGGGGTGTTCCCTGCAAAGGTTATTCGAAAAAATCCGGCTTCTAATATGGATAATAACAATTACCGTAACTAACAACGGCATTGTTATGGCATAACGCCGATGATCACACGATCAATTCCTGCCAAATCGGGAAGCACTTGAATTTGGGACAACCCAAACGAAGAAAAAATTTCCGTTACCGCGGCAGACTGCCCTATTCCGATCTCGACGGCGACGATACCACCGGAGACCACCTTCGGGAACCATTTTTCGGCAATCGCGCGATAAAAGACCAGGCCGTCAATCGCCCCGTCCAATGCCATCGTTGGCTCATATTGAACCTCTCGTTGCAAATCGGCCAAATCCCCTGTGGGAATGTACGGCGGATTGGAAACCAAAACGTCAATTGATTCCTTAACGCAGTCGGAGCCTTCCAAAACATTCGCCATAATAATGCGCGCCGTTTTGGGTGCATACCGTTGGATATTTTTCTTTAAATACAGTGCCGCCTTTTCGGAAAGTTCCACCTCTGTGAGTGCCGTTTTCGTTTTTGGCAATAAAGATGCAATCCCCAGACCAACACAGCCACTTCCGGCGCAAAGATCCCAGACGGAAACGGGTTGCAAACAGGTTTTTTTCTGTATTTTTTGAGCAACGGCTTCACACAACAGTTCCGTTTCCGGACGCGGAATGAGAACGCCGTCGCCAACAGCCAACGTTAAAGTCAAAAAATCCCACGTTCCAAGCAAATATTGCAACGGATACCCCTCAGAGCGTTTTTTGGCGGCGTTTAACACCGCTTTTTCGTCGTTTTCGCTCAATCGGTCATTCCACTTCGTTCGCAAGTTACCACGCCCGATTTTGCCGATATCTTCCAAAATACACGTTGCATCAAACGAGGCGCTTTCACATTCACAAAGCAAATTTTCCACTTCGGCAAACAGTTCGCCTACCGTCCGTTTAGCACTCATCGTCGTGTTTTTGTTGTTTTTTTTTTTATT
>JAFSGO010000177.1 GCA_017440765.1 Clostridia bacterium | reverse complement strand
CGCGCAGGCGGTGGGCGTCTTGCAAGAGATGTTCTCTAACAAGATCGGCGCGTTTTCCGCTGAGGGAAGCGGCGAGCGTTTCCAGTTTGGCACTCAATTCTTCGGCGGAATCGTAAAGAATTTCGCAAGCGGGCGGAATGTCCACGGCGGAGAGAGCGTCGGTGCGCCGCTGAGACAGAATATCAAAATAGGAAATGGTATCGACGGTGTCGCCCCACAGCTCAATGCGGAGGGGGGAGGCGTTTTGTGCAGGATACACGTCAATGGTACCGCCGCGCACCGCATATTGACCCGCGCCCTCGATTTGATCGCACCGAGAATACCCCATGCGGGCGAGTGCGGCGGGCAGATCTTTTACCGGCAGATCCTTGTCGCGTACAAGATGTAAGGTGCGTGCACGTAAGAGTTCGGGCGGGACGGTGTAACTCATCACCGCATCAACGCCCGCAACAACCACAGAGTAGTCGCCGCTTACCATTTTGGAAAGCACACCCAGCCGCAGTTGTTCATATTCGCGTGAGGCGGTCTCGGTTTGCCTGAGCGATAATTCGCGTGACGGCAGCACGAGCGCATTTTCGCCGAGCGCGGCAAGATCTTCGCCCACGCGGGTGGCTTCCGCTTCGTCTGCCACGACGAAAAACGCTTTGCGGCCCGTGCGGGCCGCTAAAGCGTGCGTTAACAATACCTTATGAATGTGACCGGTACCGGTCAGCAGGACGGGGGATTGCCCCGCTTTCAGATCCCGCAAGACCGCCTTTAGGGTGTCGAGTTCCGATAACCCCGTTTCGAATACTGATGACATACTTGCCCTACCTTGAAAAATCGTTCATCGCTTTGTCAATTTGTCCGTTTGCGATCAGAAGTGCCGCATCGGCGGCCTCTTTTGCCGCTTTGACAATGGCGGGCGCCTCGTCTTTGGTGAAACGGGAAAGCACCCATGCTGCCAGATCATATTCGGGATGCGGCTTTTGCCCCACGCCGATCTTAATACGCGGGAACTGTTCAGAGCCGCACAGGGTGATGATGCTGCGCATACCGCGTTGACCGCCGTCACTTCCCTTGCGACGGATACGGACGGTGCCGACGTCCAGCGTGACGTCGTCACAGATTACGACGCAGTTCTCCGGCGGCAATTTGTAAAAGGACAGCGCTTCCCGCACCGCCTCGCCGCTGTTGTTCATAAAGGTTTGCGGCATGAGCAACAAAAGTTTTTTGCCGTCCACGGTCATCTCACCGCACAGCGATTTGAATTTGACACGGTTGACCCGCACGCCGGCGGATTCCGCCAGCGCTTCGATTGCGGCAAATCCTGCGTTGTGTCGCGTGCCTTCATATTTTTTACCCGGATTTCCGAGCCCGACGATGATAAAATCAATCGGACCTATGGGTTTCGTCTTTTTGAAAAACATAGCATATCACCTATCAACATTATGGCAAAAAAGTGGTAGTTTTGCAAGCAGAATTTTGGCAGAAAAAACGGTCAAAGTTACCATAGTCGGCGCGTTTTACCGAAAAATACTGGTACAATGTCATAAAATTAAAAAAATAAAAAAAACTACTTTTCAAGTGCATAATATTTTGGTATAATATGGTCAGTTATGTTGACCATTCGGTCAGCATAGGGAAATCTTATCTGCAAATGTTAAAAAAATGTAGGAGGATGACTGTAGAATGAGTCAAAAGTATGTCTACCTGTTCAGCGAGGGTAACGCTACCATGCGTAACACCCTCGGCGGTAAAGGTGCGAACCTCGCCGAAATGACCGGCATGGGTCTGCCTGTTCCGCAGGGCTTCACCATCAGCACTGAGGCCTGCACCAAGTACTACGAAGATGGCCGCCGTATCAACGATGATATCCAGGCGGAGATCATGGAGTACATCGAGAAGCTGGAAGCCATCGCCGGCAAGAAATTCGGCGATAAAGAGAATCCGCTGCTCGTGTCCGTGCGTTCCGGCGCGCGCGCTTCCATGCCCGGTATGATGGATACCATCCTGAACCTCGGCTTGAATGAAGACGTTGTGGAGACCTTGTCCGCGAAATCGGGTAACCCCCGTTGGGCTTGGGACTGCTATCGCCGTTTCATCCAGATGTACTCCGACGTCGTTATGGAAGTCGGTAAAAAGTACTTCGAGGAACTCATCGACGAGATGAAAGAAGCCAAAGGCGTCACGCAGGACGTTGATCTGACTGCTGACGATCTGAAAGAACTCGCCGGTCAGTTTAAGGCAGAGTACAAAGCCAAGATCGGTGCGGATTTCCCGACCGATCCCAAAGAACAGCTTATGGGTGCTGTCAAGGCCGTGTTCCGTTCCTGGGATAACCCCCGCGCGAACGTATATCGCCGTGACAACGATATCCCCTATTCCTGGGGTACTGCCGTTAACGTTCAGATGATGGCGTTCGGTAACATGGGCGACGATTGCGGTACCGGTGTTGCGTTTACCCGTGACCCCGCGACCGGCGAGAAGAAGCTCATGGGTGAGTTCTTGACCAACGCACAGGGCGAAGACGTTGTGGCGGGTGTCCGTACTCCCATGCCGATCGCTCAGATGGCGGAGAAATTCCCCGAGGCGTTCAAGCAGTTCACCGAAGTGTGCCAGATCCTCGAAGATCACTATCGCGATATGCAGGATATGGAGTTCACCGTTGAGAACGGCAAGCTCTACATGCTGCAGACCCGTAACGGTAAGCGTACCGCGAAAGCGGCTCTGAAGATCGCTTGCGACCTGGTTGACGAAGGCATGATCACCGAGCAACAGGCCGTTGCCATGATCGATCCTCGTAACCTCGATACTCTGCTTCATCCCCAGTTCGATCAGAAAGCCCTGAAAGCGGCTACCCCCGCCGGCAAGGGTCTGGGTGCTTCCCCCGGTGCCGCTTGCGGCCGTGTGGTGTTCACCGCTGACGACGCTGTGGCTTGGGCTGAAAAGGGCGAGAAAGTCGTTCTGGTCCGTCTTGAGACCTCTCCCGAAGATATCACCGGTATGAAAGCGGCTCAGGGTATCCTGACTGTTCGCGGCGGTATGACCTCTCACGCAGCCGTTGTTGCTCGCGGTATGGGTACCTGCTGCGTATCCGGTTGCGGCGAGATCAAAATGGACGAGGAGAACAAGAAGTTCGAACTCGCCGGTAAGGTCTACAACGAGGGCGACTATATCTCCATCGACGGTTCCACCGGTAACATCTACGACGGCATCATCCCCACGGTTGACGCTGAGATCGCG